>JBAYPC010000264.1:0-4633 GCA_041677905.1 Alkalispirochaeta sp.
GCCTGGTCGGAAACCTCCGGTTTCCTGCGCGGCCATGCATCCTGGATGGTTCAATCAATATCCAATAACCTTGAAAACACCACCCCGCCGGACTATCCTTACAACAACGATGAAACGACAAATCTTATCCATCGGAACGGCACTGCTGGTTCTCCTCCTTGCCGCTTCCTGTACCACCGTCCCCGTCTCGCAACGGGAAAACCGGGTTGAAGCGCTTATAGAAGAACTCAACACCGCGCCGGTCGACCGCCTCATGGAACTCTCCGCCCGGCCCTTCCTTCTGGACGGGGAGATCATCATCCTGGAAACAGACCTTGCAATGATGTGGACCAACCTGCGGGACGTCGGATTCACCTTCCGCTCGGCCACCCTGGAAGACCTGGGCCCCGTCACCCCCACAACCTACCTGAGCTTCGCCGACACCATGGACGTTCGCACCTGGTTTGAGAAATACGCCGCCGAAGACGCCGGCCTGGCCCGCATCGCCACCAGCCACGGCACCTTTCTCATCATCACCGGAGACCGCACCCGTCGCCTCCCCCAAATCTTCGGCTTCACCGGACCAGAGGAGGGCTGATCATGAGCAAGCGTATTTTTTCCAATCATGTATATCGAACGCCGAGCGTTTTCGCGGCGGCCGCACTCCTGGTCATTGCCCTGGCAGCACCCGCCCTCGCCCAGGATGCATCGGTCGTCTACCTGGAGGGTAACCCCGAACACCGCACCGCCGGCGGCCGCACCAACTGGCTCGACTTCGGCACCACCCTGGCCGCCGGCGACAGCGTCGTCACCGGCCGCAACGACTTCGTCGAACTGGAGCAGGACGCCGCCGCCACCATCCGCGTCAACCCGTCCACGGTCTTCACCATCAGAGAGGTGGAACAGGACGGCCGCCGTCGCCAGGTGATGAGCAACAGCACCGGCTCCGTGGGCTACCGCTTTGACCGCCTCGTCGGCCGGGATGAACCTATCATCGGCACCAGCAGCGTCGTCGCCGGAGTCCGGGGTACAGAGGTCACCGTCTACGCCGGTGCCAACGGCTCCAGCCTCTTCCTCGTCGAGACGGGGCTGGTAGACGTGACCGCCGCCGGCGAGACCGTCAGCCTCACCCAGAACGAAGGCGTCGAAGTCCCCGCCGGCGGCCCCCCGGGCCAAAAGTTCACCTGGCTCGGTGAGACCATCGACTACAGCACCTGGGAAGCCGACCAGTTTGCCCAGTTTCTCACGGACCCCCTTAAGGGAGTTGCCGGTATCCAGATGGACCTCTACGAGCTTGCCGCCGACGCCCGGGAGTACTACGGCTACTACCAGGAACTCTCGGCCCAGCGCAAAGCCGCCGAAGCCAAACTGGGAGAGATGAAAGATCAGGAATTTCTCACCTATCGTGGCGAGGTGGTCATTCCCCTGCAGCAGCAGGCGCGTATTTCGGTCCTGAACTACCGGTACTACGCCCTTTCCGCCCTCTCCCTGCGCCGCCACGTGCTGGGTAAAATGTTTGTAGAGATGAAGACCCGGTACATCATGGACCGGGACAACCCCCTGTACCGGCAGTACGCCGACAAACACGCAGAGATTCTGCGTGTTTTTGAAGACCAGGTTGTTCCCTATCTGGTCACAGCCGATATTTAACGAAGCTACGTAACGAGGAGAACCGACATGAAACTGCAAATAAACCACCGACGGCTCATATACGCCCTGATAACCGCCCTTGCCCTGACCGCCCTCATCGGCTGCCCCCCGGACCCAGAAGAACAGATGTCCGTCTCGGAACGGATAAACGCCTGGGAAAACGCCATCAACGCCGGCGCCGACACCGCCGGCTCCCACCTGCATCCGGCAGTAGACGGTTATGATCAGTTCCAGACACCCGATTTGTGGACCGTGAATTTTGGTTCAACGCCGTATGATGTCGGTGAACCGGTACAACAGAGCGGAGACGTGTACGAATCGACAATAACCGGTGATAATTTCACACAAGGCGACAAGCTGATCTTCACTATGCGTGAAGACGGTAAAAAGAACTGGAAAATCGCCAAACTGGTAATTGACTACGCAGATACAAATACGTTGGATGATCAGGTCGTTCCACAAAAGTGATTTTCTGGTGTCATCGGTAGAGACATCGGCCACCATCGCGCGGAAACCT
Source organism: Alkalispirochaeta sp. (assembly GCA_041677905.1). Classification (GTDB taxonomy): domain Bacteria; phylum Spirochaetota; class Spirochaetia; order DSM-27196; family Alkalispirochaetaceae; genus Alkalispirochaeta. Next base: position 2,147 of record JBAYPC010000264.1, read on the forward strand.
TCCGGGCTACTGACACCACCATAGCAAGAAATGCGCCCTGTCAGGCAGCCCATAATCGGGTTGCCTGATTTCGGCTCTTCGCATAACTCGCCCAGTTTTCTCCCCGTATTGTCGCCTGCACGTCAAACAGCAAGCCAAATCCTGCCGTAGCTAAAGTGCCCGGGAAGTCGTGGTATATTAAAAACGGAGGTAGAATAACTGTGGTTCACAGCAAAGGAAAAGAAATGCAAGATTTGATTCAACTCGAGGAACAAGGTTGGCGTGCTCTTTCTTCGTCGGGCAACGCGGCGAGAGAGTTCTACAGCTCACACCTTGCCGACGGCGCCGTCATGCTCTTTCCCGGCGGCCTGAGACTGGTGGGCAAGGACAACATACTTGAGTCTTTTGCGGCCCAACCTTGGCAGTCATTTCAAATAGAAGATCAAGTCGTGCTCACGCCGACCGAGAGCATGGGTATTGTCATATACAAAGTAACTGCACAACGCGAAGGCACCGCCCCGTACTCCGCCCTCGTAAGCAGCACATATCTGCGCAGTGAAGGGGCGTGGCTGCTGCTCCTTCACCAGCAAACGCCGGTATAAAAACCGGCCCACCAACGGCCTCAACCGCCGCTGATCCACCAGCAGTTTGCTGCCCTGCACGAGTTCTTCCCCGTTATCGACGGCCTATGTTAATTTAGTAAAGAGACAATGGATCTGCAAAGAGCAATAGACGGGTTTTTTGGATACGCGTTTGAGCATCGTATCCCGATTTACAACGAATTTGCACTTCAGTTTGAACTTGCGTTCTATCTAAGAGAGAGATTCAAAGATGAAAAAAAGGTGGAACTAAAGCGAAATATCTCTTTCCTCGGCCTCACCAGGAGCAGTTTCGTCAAGAAGGAGATAGATGTCTTGGTGTATAAGAGTGCTGATACGTTTTCCGACATTGCTGTCATCGAACTAAAAGCGATAGTTAATCAGAAGATTGCTCGCCCCATAAACGTATACCACTGGATCGAGGATCTAAAATTTCTTGAGCAACTAAGGGCTGCGGGGATAGGGCAGTGCATCTCGCTTTTCATAACGGACAATCAGCTCTAACCGAGGCTTGACCGCCGCCTGCTCGATCCGTGGGGCCATGGATGCACCGAAGTACAAGGACTTCATCCTCCCCCTAATCTTCACCAAGCGCCTCGTCGGAACCGTTATTCTGAATTCGTGAGTACTTTATCTATGGGGTGATGACTGTGAAAAGGGAAGCAATACAACCGGAAGCAATACAATTCTCCGACAGTGGAGCAATTCCCAACAGCCCGCTGCCGCTGCTCCTGTATCGTCAAGTCTGGTCGCCGCCGGGCGGGCGATCGCAGTCCGAGGATCTCGCCCGGCAGATTGAGGACACCTTTCTTGAGAACGACTGGCGTGGTCTGTGGAGAAACGGCGTGTTTTCTTACCATCACTACCACAGCACGAGCCACGAAGTACTCGCGGTCTACTCCGGTTGGGCTGTTGTGCTCTTCGGCGGCGAGCCGGGATCCCAGGTCGAAGTATCGCCGGGGGACGTTGTGGTGATCCCCGCCGGCGTCGGTCACAAACTAATACGCGCCTCCGGCGACTTCAGCGTCATCGGCGGTTATCCCCAGGGTAGATCCTGGGACATGTGCTACGGTAAACCGGAGGAGCGGCCCGCGGCGGATCGCAGAATCGCGGAGGTTCCTCTGCCACCGACTGATCCCGTAACCGGACCGGACGGGCCACTTCGGGCACTCTGGACGGACAACAGGTGAGGGATGACTAGCGTCAACTGTAATTCCCGGAAAGGGATATCTAATTGTTGTCGCTGATCACACGCCGGAGACTGTAACGCCGATAATAAAACAAGCCATAAAACGCGGCCTATAAAAGCCGAAGCCAGGGGGAAGGACAAGGCGCTTCGCGATATTCTCAAAAAGATTGGAGTGGGCAGATGAAGAAGAAATCGACCAACGCGAAAATCGAGGTACGGGGCACCGAAATTGCCGTGATCCAGCATCAGAGGATTACATTTCTCTCACAGACATCGCAAAGTCGACAAACGCCGACCACCCCGACGATCTCATTCGTAACTGGCTCCGCAATCGCAATACACTGGAACTCCTTGGCATCTGGGAACAGCTTCACAACCCCGAGTTTAATCCCGTGGAATTCGACGGGATTAAGAAACAGGCTGGTCTGAATAGCTTCACGCTTACTCCGAAACAGTGGATTCAGAAGACGGCTGCCGTGGGTATAACTCCCAAAGCTGGGCGTTACGGCGGTACTTACGTCCACGTCGATATCGCCTTCTAGTTTGCCTCTTGGGTGTCGGTAGAGTTCAAAATCTACCTCATCAAAGAACTCCAGTGCCTTAAGGAAGACGAAAACCGCCGTCTCTCCCTTTCCTGGAATCTCAACCGCACCCTTGCCAAGATCAACTACCGTATCCACACCGATGCTATCCAGACTCACCTGATCCCCGTCGAGGTTA
>JBAYPC010000265.1:0-4604 GCA_041677905.1 Alkalispirochaeta sp.
ATGGACCCTTTCGCAGACGTCATCACTCATCTAACCTACTTCGTCGTATTTGTGTCATTTTCCATCATGCCGGCCTGGATGTTTGTCCTGATACTGTATCGGGAAGTGGGAATTATGTTTGTCCGTATGCTGATGATGAAGGATGGAGTCGCCCTTGCTGCACGGAAGGGAGGAAAGGTTAAGACGGTTATGTACGTCGTCAGCTCCGGTCTGGGACTGTTGGTGCTGACGCACGCCCGCCTGGGGAATCTAAGCGGACTGATGCCGGCGTTGCGGTGGATCACCGTTGGCGCGTTTGGTGTATCCGTGGCGCTTTGTTGGGGCAGTATGATCGACTATCTCATCATACTCCGACGCCATTACCGAGACCGACGCTGATGGGTGAGATGACCGCAAAAGACGTGCTCGACTTGATGAAGAAAGAGGACGTCAAAATCGTCGATTTTCGGTTTATGGATTTTCCGGGAATGCAGCAGCATTTCTCTGTGCCGGCCGGAAAGATCAATGAAGACAGTTTTTCTGAAGGTCTCGGTTTTGACGGTTCCAGCATGCGGGGCTGGCAGAGTATCAACGAGTCGGACATGATCATGAAGCCCCAGCCGCAGACTGCGTTCATCGATCCGTTTATGGAGATCAAGACGCTGGTCATGACCTGTAATATCGGTGACCCGATAACCGGTGAGGATTACACCAGGGACCCCCGTAACATAGCTCGAAAAGCAGAAAACTATCTCAAGAGCTCCGGAATCGGTGACACCGCTTTTATCGGCTCAGAAGCAGAGTTTTTCATTTTCGACGACATCCGGTACGATCAGAATGAACACAGTGGTTACTACTACGTAGACTCGTCGGAAGGACGCTGGAATTCCGGCAAGGACGAAAAACCCAACCTCGGGTACAAACCGCGTTACAAAGAGGGGTACTTCCCTGTGCCGCCTAGTGACGCCCTGCAGGACATCCGCTCGGAGATGGTGTTGATCATGATCGATATCGGCCTGGACGTAGAGGCTCATCACCATGAGGTTGCCACCGGCGGTCAGTGTGAAATCGACCTTCGTTTTGCTCCTCTGCTGGAAATGGCCGACAACATGACCAAGTACAAATACGTGGTCAAAAATGTGGCCCGAAAACACAACAAGACGGCCACGTTCATGCCTAAACCGCTCTTTATGGATAACGGCAGTGGTATGCACACCCACCTTTCAATCTGGAAAGACGGAAAGAACCGGTTCTATGGGGATGGGTACGCGGGGTTATCAGAGATGGCGTTCTACGCAATTGGGGGAATTCTCAAGCACGCACCGGCGGTTCTGGCGTTCACAAACCCGACTACAAACAGCTACAAGCGGCTTGTACCGGGATATGAAGCACCGATCAACCTCGCTTACAGCCGTCGTAACCGGAGCGCGGCTATTCGGATTCCCATGTACTCCAACAGTGAGGCGGCTAAACGGTTTGAGTTTCGCTGTCCCGATCCGTCCAGTAACCCCTATCTCGGGTTCAGTGCCGTTCTTATGGCGGCAATCGACGGTATTGAGAACAAAATCGATCCGGGTGACCCTCTGGATCGGAACATCTACGATATGCCCGCCGACGAAGCCATGAAGGTTCAAAAGACGCCGACCAGCCTGCGGGGTGCTCTGGACGCACTGGAGAAGGATCACCAGTTTCTGCTGAAGGGTGACGTCTTTACTGAAGACGTGATTACCACGTGGATCGAGTACAAGCGGGAGAACGAAGCGCTGGCCCTCGACCTTCGGCCCCATCCCTACGAATTTGCGCTGTACTTCGACATCTGAGTCTGCTGGAGGGGCTTGAACCGGCAGCTTCAGCCGATAACGGAATCGTAGTAGCGGCGAACCCGTGTAAGGGTTTTGGAGAGGCGGGTGAAAAGGTAGTCTTCGCCGGGCCGGTCTGGATCGCCCTGTTCAGCACCGTTTTGCATCGTTGAGGTGACTACCCGGCGCAGCTTCTCCCGAGCTTCCGGTTCGTCGGGTATCTCGTGGAGCTGCCGGTCGTCGTAAACCTGCAGAAAATGCTCCAATCGACGCAGAAAAAGGTAGTCCCTGGTCAGATCCGCAACGGCGTCGGCGTTCATTATTCCCGTCTCCTCCATAATCTCCAGAGCCCGCAGCGTATTTCCGGTGAACAGTTGGGGAAACAGGCTATAATGGAGCATCTGCTGCGCCTGGACGAGAAATTCAATATCCCGGATACCACCCTGGCCGTTCTTGATATCGGTCCCGTTCAATCCTGTACGCTGTTGAATGGCCTTTTCTCGCACGTCCCGTATTGACCGTAGAATTTTGTCCCGGCCGGTACTGCGAATCCGACGTCCGAAGGGTTCTCTGAGGTCCTGGAGAAACTGCTCACCCAGATCGATGTCGCCGGCAAGAGGGGTCAGTTTGAGAAGGGCCTGCAGTTCCCAGAGTTCGGCTTCAGTGGAGTAATAACGGAGGGCGGTGGGTGCCGCATAGACCAGTCTGCCGGCGTTACCCCACGGACGCAGTCGCAGATCGACCCGATAGGCCTGTCCCAATACGGTAAAGTCACTCAGATCCCGGACAATCCGGCGAAAGGCAGTTGTCGCTTTTCCTTCCTGGTCTGCAATGGAGGGGTCCGGCTCATAGAGGGCGAGCAGGTCAATATCGGAGCTGTAGTTCAGCTCATTACCACCCAGTTTCCCAAAGGCGAGTATGCACAACCGTCCTGGTCCGTCGCCATCAATGTCGCCGTCGCGGGAATCCCTGTCCTGTAACACCTGGTCCGTGACGGCACCAACAATCGCCCGGGCGAGATCGCTCAGTTCCACCACCACATCCGTAAAATCTCCGGCCAGACAGATGTCTTTGGTGCCGATTCTCAGAATTTCTCGCCGTCGAAAACTCCTGATTGCGTCCAGCTTTTCGTGACGTTCCGTAAGTGCGGCCATTTCAGTTTCAATTTCGACCTGCATCTCCCGGGCAGTGCGCCGGCCCGTTATGATCCGGTGGTCGCTGATGCGTTCAAGAAACTCAGGGTTACGGATCAGAGTGTCACTGAGAAACTGGCTGCCGGCAAAGATGGCGATCATGATCTCGATTCGTCGCGGCTGGGAAAGGAGGTCACGAAAAAAGGACGTCCGGTCACCGACTCGTTCGGTAAACCTGTCCCAGTTGTTCAAGGCCATATCGGGGTCACCACAGCGGATAAGGTAATCCCACGCCAGAACGAGCAGCCGGGCAAATACTTCCCTTTCAGAACTTACACTGCCGCTGTCGGCAATACGCCGGATATTGACAAGACCCCGGGAGGGGTTGCGGAATCCCGCCGATTGGAGCATCAGTGTACTTCGTTCCTCACTCAAACGATCGGAGAGGACAAGATCGGCAGGATTACCCGCAGGCAGTTCGGGAATGGCCTCTTCGCCGAGGTGGCGTTCTACGAAACTCCGGACCGAGGCCGTTTCAACCTCAAAGTCTATGCGAAGCTGTGTCGCTGCACCATGGGCCGGCGTGTCCCGGTAACCCATCCGACGGGCCAGATGAGATGCTTCAACTGTTTCAAATCCGGGAAGGAAGAGGTCCTGCGCATTTCCCCGGAGCATGCGGAGTCCGTTTATGAGATTTCTGAGAAACCGGTAGGCCCGAATCATGCCTTCCGCCTCATCGGTATCGATTGTGCCAAGATCAGACAACTCCCGAAGCGTAGAATGAATACCGGGATTTCTGATCTGTCGGTGGGTTCGTCCTTCCCGGATCTGTAAGAGCTGTACGTTGTACTCAAGGTCCACCAGTGCACCGGGGCTGAACTTGGCGTTCAACTGGCCCGGCGTTACTTTTTCTTCGGCCTGCCGTTGTCGCAGAACCCGGATCTCTTCTACGGAGACGGCGTCGGTTTCATAGACGAACTGGTCTCGAATGGCGATCAACCGCCGGCCAAGGTCAGCGTCGCCGCAGATGTGCCGCATGCGTATCAGAGCCAACCGTTCGGCGCTGTGGGCCTTACCGCCGGGGCCGAAGTAGGTCAGGAAACTCTCCACATGAACTGCCCGGGGGCCGTCGGTACCGTAGGGGCGGAGGCGCAGGTCGATTTCAAAAACAGTTTCCCGCTTAGCCTCGATAAGCTCACCCACTTCACACACAAGTCGCTCAAAGAACTCCCTGTTGGTGATCGACGTGTCTGCTCCATCGGTATCACCGTGGTCGCTGTACACCGTCATAAGCTCAATGTCCGACGCGTACCCCAGGGCGCTTCCTCCCATTTTCCCCAGGCCGAATACGGCGTAATCGGCGGGCAGGCCGGCGGCACTTCGAGGAGTACCGTAGGTCCGTATCAGATGGTCCCAGGCAATCCGGTAGGCGTGGCGGACGACAACCTCGGCCAAGGCGGTGAGGCGGTGGCTGAGAAAGAAAAAATCCGTGTCCCGTCTGAGAATATGGTCGATATCCACAAGATAGGATTCCTGATCCTTAAAGGCGTTCAAAACTGTTTTTCGTTCATCCCGAGTGGAAGCGAGGGAAAGGGCAGCGGTCAGTTTCGTGTCGAATTCCGCAGGTGGCGTACTCAAGAGACGGCGGGACTGGTCCTGCTGAAGAAGGGGGAGCAGACTCTCGTACTGCAGG
>JBAYPC010000266.1:0-4590 GCA_041677905.1 Alkalispirochaeta sp.
CGGCCATACCCCCGGACCGGGCCGTTCTTATCTCTACCGCCACCGCTGAAGCTCTGGGTATTGCCGTGGGCGATGAACTGGTTGCCTCGATTCGCAGCGATCGCGGCCGGAAAAACACCGCTGATTTTATCGTCGCCGGGATATTTACGGAATCCAGTTTCTTCGGTTACACCGCCTATCTGGAACGCCGCGCGCTGAACCGTCTCCGGGAGGCACCGGAAGACAACGTCAACGAAATTGGCGTCTACCTCGCCGGTCACGGCGACTCTCGGGAAGGGGCGGCGGCCGCCGCACTCACCGGAGAGCTTGAAGCCCGGGGGTTTCCGACCTTTCCCGTAATCACCGACCGGGACGTCTACAGCACAATTGGCGGTCAGAAGCGCGACGGGCGTACCTACGGTGTGGTCACCCTGAGCGCCCAACTGGCGGAGATCACCGATCTTCTCACGGCGATCACCATTATCGCCGGAGCAGTGGCGGCGTTGTTTCTGGGGATTGTCACGGTGGGGGTTGGCAACACCTGGACGATGGTGGTCTGGGAACGGACAAGGGAGATCGGCACCCTTCGCGCTTTGGGCATGCAGCGCCTGCGTACGGTCACCCTTTTTCTGTTGGAGTCGGTCTTTCTGGGGTTATCCGGTGTGGTTGTTGGTGTCGGTCTGGGGCTGGCGGTGCTGTACGTCGTCCGCCGGGCAGTGGTGTTTGCGCCCAACGCCTTTACCACCCTCTTTCTTACCCAGGGGCGTCTCGTCTGGACCTTTCCCCTCTGGGGATTTCTGCTGATTACCGCTTCGGCACTGCTGGCCGGGTTTGTCGGGGCCGGTGGCGCCGCAATTCGGGCGGGACGGGTTAACCCGGTGGAAGCGCTTCGTCAGGAAAAATAGCGGTAAAGAGGTTTTCTACTGCGGCCGTTTGATCGTCTGTAAGAACTGCAAAGGTTTTTTCCCGGTGACGACGGGAAAGGTGTCCGCCGTTGTCCGCCAGGACGCGGTACAGCAGGTTTACCGTTTTGTCGGGCATATCCACAACGGCGTTTACCTCGGCGCGGAACTGGTCATAGTTTCGCAAGAACTGTGTTTCCCGGGGCAGGTATTCCTTTACCGTCGTCTCAATACAGTCTGCAATAAACTCGGTTTGTGGGGTCAGATCGATGTACCGATACATATCGACCGTCTCGTTGACCACCTGGATGTTGTTGTCCTCCGTCGGTTCCCACTCGATCAGCTCCAGGGTTCTCCGGGAATAACGCTGCAGCACCCGCCGGTACGTCTCAATACGATCCAGAATGACAGCGGATACGGGAAAGACCAGGCCTGGACCGCCAAAACCGTTTCGTGCCAATACGTGGTGCAGCAGGTAGCGGTGGATTCGTCCGTTTCCGTCTGAAAAAGGGTGAATATAGACAAATCCAAAGGCAATTACTGTAGCAGCCACAACCGCAGGCAGTTTGCCGGCCGTCGTGTTTTCTAATTCTATGAGACCGTCGATCAAGGCCGGCAGATCATCGGGGCGAGCGCTTATATGCTCCGGTATAGGCAGGCCCGTATCGCGGTCGTGTTCCCCCACAAATCCACCGTGGTTCCGCAGACCTGTCGCGACAAAAGGAGAATCAGCTACTACAATCGACTGCAGCCGTTCCAGCTCGGGCAGCGAAAGGGGCCGATCCCCCGCTTCGCCGATAATCCGCCCCCACCGTTCGGCTCTGTTCTGCGGCGGAGATTCCCCTTCTATGGCATAACTGGACCGGGAGTCTTTCAGCAGCAGAAATGCGGCCGCCCGATTCATAATATCACGAGGTACTGCATCCATGACTTGACGTGCCCGGTGCAGCAGTCCTTGTCCTTCAAATTGAACCAGCTTCTCCGTGCGGTACACCAAAGGACAGAACGACCGGTTCCCCGGTAGGTTGTCCCGGACCCTCTGTCGTGATACCAGGCGACCCGGCAGTGCATACTGTACTTCCGGGTCTATGACGGGAACGTAGTTCCCCCGAGTCAAGTCCGGCAGGTTCAGCCGTGTTCCCGTCAGCCACTCGTAGAGAAACCAGATTCGCCGGGCGTATGCCCCTGTCGGTGTTGCTGCGACTAATGAAACTACATCCTTTGGATCCATCGCCGAAAAAAGTCCCGACAGGACCGCCAAGTTTACACCTTCGTACTTCAGTGCAAACGTGAGGTGCCCCCCTACCGATGGCCCGGGATCGTACCGTGGTGAAAAAAGACGCCATTCTTCGTTTGACCGAGGGCGGTGGTGTTTTCCTATTCCGCACAGGCGGTACGGCAGGGGGACGGCCAGATCAAACGCCCCGATCAGCGCCGCATACCCCGCCGGTGTTGCCGGCGCCGGCAACGCTGCGCCGCGAAAATCTGTTACACCCTGCAAAAGTTGCATATTCAGACGATCCCCCGTGAAATACGGTTATGTCGCGCGCAATTTCCTTACAAAACACAGATATTGCGAAAAACTATTACCACCTATGCATACTACCACCGTATCAGGGTGGGGACAACCGAAAGTGGTTTCTCGAGGTAATTTACCCCTTGCGCCAAGTCAGAGACAGACCTATTATAGACTTATGAAAGACCTGTCAGTGTCAGATTTCAAGACCCACCTCGCTGCCTACCTGCGCGCCGTAAAAAGGGGTGAACGTTTTGTCATCACCGAACACAAGAAGCCGGTGGCCGAGGTCACTCCGGTCAACGGTAATAAAACGTGGTATGAGCCGGCGGCCAGGCCTTTTACCGTAGAACCCGAGTTTTCAGTAGAAAAACCGGGGTTGTGGCGGACATTGCTTGATGAAGAGCGGGCCGGACCGTGAAACACTACCTCCATACCAGCGTTGTCGTTGCCCGCTTTCTGGAAGGTTTCGATGGGCTGTCAGACCTGGAAGGGGAACAGGAGGTGGCGTCGTCGGTCTTACTCCGGACGGAATTCTCACGGGTGATCCATCGCGGTCTGCAGACCAACAGGCTGGACGTGTCGGAAGCAACGCGGGTCCGCCACGGCTTTGAAAGACTGGTCGCCGGTGTTGGCCGGATTCTGTTAGCCCCCCAAGTCTTGCGCCGGGCTGAAGGCCCCTATCCCGTGGTTGTGCGCACCCTGGACGCCCTTCATCTCGCCTCCGCAGAACTCTGGGCCGGTAGTGATCCCCTTTCGTCTGTTGCCGTATGGTCCCTGGATGACCGTATGAACCACTGCGCCGCCCAGCTGGGCTTTCAGACGCCCCTTCTTGAGCTCGCCTGACTGCGCCCCCTGATATTCACCGCGTCCCGCGATACCTTGTCCGTGCGGGTACCGTTGCGGCCGGCCGCCGCGTAAACTCTACCCGCCAAGGACATGACATGCAGCATAAACAGAAACAGCACACGGGAACGCCGGCGTTCATTTTCATAAATATTTTTATAATTTTGAACCTCGCGGTTCCGCAGAGCGTCCACGCACAGACCGGCTTTACCCGGCAGCAGAGCAGAGAGATTCTGGAACGGGTGGATGCACTGGTGACCTACCGGGACGCCGACTACTCCGCCGAGTACACTGTCACCGAACAGCGTCCCGGCGAGGGGACCAGCCGGAAGAAGTTTGTCCTCTTTCGCCGTGACCGGGCGGGGATCTACACCATTCTCATCCAGGAACCGGACCGGGACCGGGGCAAGGGCTACCTTCGTATCGGCGACTCCCTGCAGCTCTACGATCCGACGGCGCGCCGTTTCACCGTCGTCAGCGCTTCCGACCGTTTTGAGAACACCACCGCCCGGAACTCCGACTTTACCCAGTCTACCCTGGCCCGGGACTTCCGCATTGTGGGGCACACTACCGAACAGCTGGGGGTCTACACCACCGACGTCTACGAGATGGAGGCCCTGCACAGTGACGTCTCCTTTCCCCGTATGAAAATCTGGATAGACCAGAACGACCTGGCCCGGAAGGTCGAAGACTACAGCCTCTCCGGTCGACACATGCGGACCACCGCCATTCCCGATTACCGCAAGATCGGCAGCCAGTACGTGCCGGTCCGCATCGTCATTCAGGATGAACTCCGGGGCCGTGAAATCGACGGCACCTTCCGCCACCAACGCACCCTGATCGAAGTGACCAAACCGAGCTTCCAGAGTATTCCCGATATGGTCTTCACCCGGGCCTTCCTTGAGCGCGTGGCCGATTGATGCCGGTTCTACCGTCGTCTTCCATGTGGTAAGGTTGGCCCCATGAAGCTGAGTATCGAAACTGCCGCAGACGAGTACCGTGATTTCTTAGCCGCAGACGAACAGGAGCGTTGGTGGCTGGAAGATTGGGAGAGCGCCAATTTGGCGGACCCGATCGACCAGGTTTCACCTGAAGATGCGGAGCGTAGCGGGGAGTGATGAGTAAACTGCTCCGTCCGGCTCTGGTGTCATTGCTGATCCTATCGTTCTCCACAGTCACCGCCCAAACCGCTATGGCCCAAACAGGAAATGGCCCGGCCGATGAAGGCGGCATAGACATAGATTCTCTCTTTGATGAGCCCGATGGAGAGACCGGCGACGGCCAAGCGGTGGCCGGTGACACAAACGAGGATAGTGAGGCCGGCGAGACTAGTGAAATCGGTGACAC
>JBAYPC010000267.1:0-4583 GCA_041677905.1 Alkalispirochaeta sp.
TCCGGTTCAAGCTCCTCAAGTTCATCGAGCTCTTCAAGGTCCTCAACCTCTTCGAGCTCAGTTACTTCCTCAAGGGCTGGGGCCTCCTCCAGCTCCTCAACTTCTTCAAGGTCTTCTGCTTCGTCGAGCTCTTCCAGTTCGACCGGCTCAACGGGCTCAAGCGCCTCGACTTCTTCAAGCGCCTCTGCTTCGTCGAGCTCTTCGAGTTCTGCCGGCTCAACAGGCTCAAGGGCATCGACTTCTTCCATCTCTTCGGGTTCGAGTTCTTCCAGTTCATCGAGCTCTTCAAGTTCCTCGACGTCTGAGACGTCTTCCACATCTACCGGCTGAAGTTCGGCCGAGTCAACGTCCTCCAGCTCCTGAATTTCCTCCATCTCTTCAAGACGGTCTGATTCTGAGGTGGAGGGAGGCGTCGAACCGGAACGCTGCGGTACGCCCCCGCGTGACACCTCCGGGGACGGTGCCATACTTGTCTGATGACCGTATCGCGCCAGAGTACGCTCGATAATCTGTTCAATCTGCTGAAGACTGACTTGCTCGAGTTGGGCTTTCCCCGTTCCCTGGCTGCCCATAATACGGTACAGCTCGCCCCAACTCTGGTCCATGTTTTGCTGTATCTTCGTCCGGTCTTCATCTTTCAGTTTGCCGAGCCCGCGTTGGAGCTCTCCCTGAATTTGTTCCTTTCTACCGTCCAGCTCTTTCTGCCATACATCCGGTGCTATTGCACGGCCCTCACGGAGATAGTCTTTGAGAATCTGCTGCTGAAAACGACGAAAACGTTCGGCCACAACGACATTCGGATCTTGCTTGATATTCAGAATCAGATATGCAATCAGGAAAGTGACGATAAAAACCGAACCCAGAAGAATCCATCGCAGGGACTCATCCATATGCAAGTCCGCTTCATTGATCAGATAAACCGTCGGCGGTAGTGATCCATCACCTTTGATCACTTCGACGGCAAAACTGGCACCGATATCACTTTCGAGAACCCCCGTTTCGCCACTTGTAACGTAACGGTCAATCAAGTCGAAGTCGTCCGGACCAAAATGGCGGGGCGCATTATAAACGAGGACACCCGTTTCGGTGAGCTTGAGACGGGACGACGGACCGAGAACTCCGTCGGAAACGAGAGAGGTGAAGAGGCCGTGTGTATTTGCCCACGCAACAAGCAGGCCCCGAGGTATGTCAAATCCGTCGATTATCGGTGCGGTAATTCGTAAACCGGCTCGCCCCGGCACCCATGAAACGTGTTGCCCCTCCTCGCCGGGGGGAGGTAACAGGAGGGGTATCTCAAGTTCCGAAGTAGGTTTGTATTCAATACGACGGTCGGTACGACTGCGGACGTCACTGTCTAGAGTGCTGAACCAGATATTTCCCCGGTTGTTGTCTACAATCCGAATAAAATCAATTTCCGGATACTCTTCGATAAATTTACCGACTGCCTCGGCCTGTTCCTCTGCATCCTCCCGGCTCTGGTTTATCAGAAACACATTACTCAACGCAGGCAGAGTCGCCAGGGTATTGACAGACAGGCGGATTTCACGTTGATAATCGGCCGTTTCCCGACGTGCTTCAGCCAGTATTGCCCGGGAGGACTCACGAACCCGTTCGTTATAAAAACGCTGATCAATCAACTCAAAAAGGCCCGTGTATGCTGTCACCGCAAAAACGGTAAAAAGCAGGGTGGCGATTAGTAGACTGACCAAAACTTTTTGTAACAACTTCATCGTGCTTATGCGCCCGCGAGCCCGGCTCTTCTGTTCACTATTTTCGGTCTTAACAAGACGATTGTTGAGCGGGCATTCTTTTAATCCGTTGCTCGTATACTACCAGTATGACACAGTTACTATCCAGTTGACAAAAATTTCCGAAAACAACGGTCCCGTACGGTAGTTTCAATCACGGGAAGCAGACAGGGATATCCGACACAACCGGGTTGGAGCGATCAGGCGGGTTCACCAACGCCGGTCTTTTTTTGCAGGGCTTCTACAATAAGTTCAACAATTTCTGCCGGGAGATACTGTTCCGTATCTACCACCAGATCGACAAAGTCGTACTCCTCGACATCGATATTGTAGAGCCTGATATAACGCGCCCGGTCACGCCGATCCCGTTCATCGGTTTCACGAAGGACATCGGCAAACTCGCCCCCTTCTCGTTCCTGAATCCGGGCCGCACGGACCTCCGGCGGTGCCGTCAAGTACACTTTCAGATCTGCCTCGTCCAGAAGCCAGACTGCAAGGCGGGACCCAAGGACGCAGCTTTCCAACCGGGCTCTACGAACCTGTTCGGCGTCCAGGTACCGGTCCCAGCGGTCATCCGTCTCCGCCATGGAACACATCTCGTCAAAGGTGACACCCTGCTCGTCGGCCATGGTGTGAAACGTGTAGTTTACAAGACTGACGTCAAGCCGTTGTGCTAACAACCGACTCACCGTGGTATTTCCACAGCCACTCTTGCCGGAAATTGCAATACGGACTTCTTTCATGATCTAATCCCTTTCCTGCATTAAGTTTTCAAAAGTCACCGGTTATTCGATGTTCACCGGTTATTCAATGTTACGGACCTGCTCTCGGATCGATTCAACTGCGTCCTTGGCCTCCACCACGGCAGCTTGTACTTCCGGAGAAATAGTCTTGCTGCCAGTTGTATTCACTTCCCGGTTAATTTCCTGGCAGATGAAATCCAGCCGTTTACCGATACTACCGCCTTCGGATAGAAGCTCGTGCATACTGGAGATATGACTCCTCAAACGGACCATCTCCTCATTTGTACCGTGCTTCAGCGCCAGAGACGCCGCTTCGGCGAGGACCCTTTGTTCGTCCACTTCACTGCCCAGCACATCTTTGAACTTCTCCCGGACGGTTTGGATGACGGTTTTTTCGACCTCAGCCGCCTTCGCAACAAACACGGCCACCGCCGCTTCCAGTCGTTTCACCTGGCTTTGGATATCATCTCCCGTTGAGGAACCTTCTCTCAACCTGGTACGATCCCATTCATCCAGCGTACCGTGAAGGAGGGGGAACAGAAGCTCCCGGTAAACGTCCAGGTCCCGTTTCCGCTCAACCTGGATCACCCCCTCAAAGGCCAGGATATCCTGGTATTCCGGAGGTCTTTCTATTCCTGCAGCTCCGGCAAGTTGATCCAGAGCACCTCGTGCGGCCCGGGCGGCCCCCTCATCCACATGGATGATCGGTGCAGTGCGGAACTCCCGAATCCGGATAGACAGTTCGATCTTGCCCCGCACGGCGCGCTTGGAGACAATAGTCCGAATTTCGGGCTCCATGGGTGTCAAAAACCCGGGCACCGTCGGATACATCTCCAGATAGCGGTTGTTTACACTGCGAATCTCAACGGTGATTTCCCGGTCTTCATCACTGTGTTCCGTAAAGGCGTAGCCTGTCATACTCCGTATCATCTGTTTTTTCCTCTGAGGGCCAACATTTCGGCCACTCGGCGTCCAATTCTGAAGTTATCACCGGCTCCCATGGTAACAAACACGTCTCCGGTCCGCAGCTCGCGGACAACCGACTCGGCCGCTTTCTCAAAGGTAGGTACAAAACGGACGTCTCTGTGGTGGCAACCCACCGCATCGGCAAAGCTCTCTCCGGTCATGCCGCCGCTGTAGTGTTCCCGGGCGGAGGAATAGATTTCATTCAGAAACAGCACATCCGCCTGGTCAAACGCCGTGACAAAGTCGTCAAGGAGAGCTTCCGTGCGGGTATAGGTATGGGACATGAAATCCACCACAATACGCCGCCCCGGCCAGAACCGGCGAAAACCGTCAAGGGTTGTCCTGATTGCCGTGGGATGATGGGCGTAGTCGTCCAGGATAAGGACATCGTCGACTTCGGCCACTTGTTCACTTCTCCGACTGGTACCCTTGAATGAAGCCAGCCCCGACCTCCACGCCTCAATCAGCGACCCGTCTAAAGACGGATACAGCGCCTGCAGGGCCGTCAGGGCCCCCGCTGCGTTGACAACCATGTGCCGCCCCGGTACACCGACGGTCCACGTCACCGCTCCACAACCTCCTGCCCGTTCTTCCAGGCCGGCCATGCGGAAGGACTGCTCACCCGGTTTGACGGTGTACGCCGTCACCGCGCCGACGCCATCTGCGTTAAACCCATAGGGCTGTAGCACAAGGTCGGTCCGCTCCGCCTGAAGGCGCCGGGCAACTCTCCGGGCACCGGCATCATCGGCGCAGTACACCAGAGTACCCCCGTTCGGGAGTTTTCGCCCGAATTCCACAAATGCATCGGATACGTCGTCCACATCACGAAAGTAGTCGAGATGGTCCGCTTCAACACTGGTGACGATGAGAACGGATGGATGGAAGTACAAAAAATGTCGGCGGTATTCACACGTTTCGGCGATCAGCACCTCACCGCCCTGAATCAGGGTTGCCGATTTTTCCAACCGGTCTGAGCCGGCAAAACCGGTGACGGCGCTTCCGACGACGACGGTGACGGGCAAGTCCGTCCGGGACGCCATAATACCCGTAATGGCCGTGGTACTTGTCTTGCCGTGAACGCCGCTTACGGCGACAGCCGTCACACCACGTGACAGCGCACCCAGCA
>JBAYPC010000268.1:0-4533 GCA_041677905.1 Alkalispirochaeta sp.
GGCCCTCTACCTCCACTGCCTCCCCGCCGACATCACCGACATCAGCTGCGCCCAGGGAGAAGTCTCCGCCACCGTCTTCGAACGCTACCGCACCCCCCTGTACCGCCAGGCCGGTTACAAACCCTACATCATCGCCGCCATGATCTTCCTCAGCAAGTTCGCCGATCCCGCAGCCAAACTCAAACAGCTCCTGGAGGCCCCATCCCCCCGATCCCGCTAGTTCTTTCTCTTTTATTATGCGCTTCGCGCGAACCATCCGGTTCCGCCCAGCTCACCACCCAAACCCCAGCGCCACCCCCCTCGCGGGGGGCCTTCAGGCTCGCTCAAAACCGGTGCCATCCTAACAAGTACACTTGCAAACATACTTGGCTGTATGCGTCGTTATGGTATCCTTTCAGAGGAGGCACAACATGGCCCGGATTTCGCTGTATATCGATGAAGAGACGCTCCGTAAACTTGAGAATGTTGCAAAAAGTCAACAAGTATCGATTTCGAAGTGGGTAGTCCGACAGATAAAGGAAAAAATAGAACCAGTTTATCCCGAAGGATATGAGGAACTGTTCGGTTCGGTCCAGGACTCCGCATTTACAATGCCGGATTCGCCGAGTTTTGAGCAGGATACCCTACGGGAAGTTCTCTGAATGTACTATCTGGACCCCAACACAACCCGCCGGAATTTTTTTACACCAAGCGCAGCATGAAACTCCTGTCAAACTGAACTAATGGTATACGAACAAGTATACTTGTAAACGAACTTGACTTTATGGGGCGTTATGGTATGCTTTGTTTCGGGTACAGTTTGCCCCAAATTCACCACACATCGATGGGTCGACGTTACGGAAACTCAATATCAGAGATGAATTTGTTGTATAAAATTTAATAAGGAGTGATAAAATGTCAAAAAATAGATTGATTGTTGCTGTGTCGATTTTACTCGCAGTTGTTATAGGTCTAACCGGTTGCAGTCGTACAACTACCAAACCGCCTGCGTCGGAAGATGTGGCCAACGTCATAGAGACAGACGTGGTTGTCATCGGTTCCGGTGCCGCCGGTTTGTCGGCTGCCTTGGCCGCCGGGGATGAAGGAGCCGAAGTGATTGTTCTGGAAAAACGGCCGCTGACAGGAGGGACAACTCGCTATTCCGGTGGAGGCCTTTGCGCTGCGGGAGTAGATCTGCAGCTAAAACACGGTATTACTGAAGATTCACCTGAAGTTCACTTCGAGGATATGATGAGACTTGGTCAGTACGAGAACGACCCTGATTTGGTCAGGGTTGTCACCAATAACGCCAAGGATGCAGTTGATTGGATTCGCACCAAGGGGATCCAGTTAAAAGACGAAGTGGTATCGTACATGAGTACGTATCCGCGAATCTATTGGGTGGAAGGTGGTGGATCCGGCTTGACAGACGGCTTGACCAAAACCGCCGAGGAATCCGGCATAAAAATTGAGCTGGACACCAAGGCTGTCAAGCTGTTAATGGAAGAAGACAGGGTTGTAGGTGTAGTCGCACAAAAGGGCAATGAAGAAATAACCTATCGCACCCGTAAAGGCGTGGTTTTAGCTACAGGTGGTTTCGCCTGGAACCAGGATTTGATCAAAGAATTCGCCCCTGAGCTGACCGGGATAAGAACTAATAATCCGGAAAACGTCACTACCGGCGACGGTATCATTATGGCTCGAAACATCGGAGCACAACTAGTTGACATGAATCTTGCCAGAATTGTCCCGCTTGGAGTCAGGGTTGGTAAATCCGGATGGACATCTGCACCAGGGACTTTAATAGAAAGTGGCGGGCAATTTGTTAACAACAAAGGCTTAGCTTTTGTGGCAGAAGGTACCGAAAGAGATTTGGCCGCGGCAATACTGGCCCAGCCGGAACACACAGCGTACCTGATTTTTGACCAACAGGTAGTGAACGAGGTCGGCGAAAAGTCCATAGAAACGCTCAAAAACAGAGGAGCTATTCACGAAGGTGATCTGACAGCTATAACGCAGAAGCTGGGAATAGATGCCGACGGCCTGGAACAGACCCTCGGGCAAGAAAAATCTCAAGAAACAGTATTTGGAGTAGTTGTTGAGCCCTATATTCATAGCACCACCGGCGGTGTGGCAATTAACACGTCGGGTCAAGTACTAAACGAATCGGAAGAAGTTATCCAAGGGCTATACGCTGCCGGCGAAGTAACCGGTGATATTCAGGGCGCCGATCAGAAAAATGCGTTGATTGACTGCCTGGTCTTTGGTCGTATAGCGGGCGAAAGTGCATCGGTTGGTAAGTAGTTAGCACTTCAGCACAAGTAACGGCTGGTGTCACTTAAGTGCCGCCAGTCGTCAATACTCTCCGCCAACCGATGTATCGTTTTTCTTGTTAGCCTCATCGGAATCCCTTCAGCCATAACTTACAGCCAGACTCAGCCCGTATGGCCTATACTAACTGTAGCCCTTACCCACTGTGGTAGTCACCGAGAAAACCTCCCCGGGAATACAGGAGGCCCCAATGAGTAAACAGATTTCCAGTCTGCTCGTGCCGGTTTCACCGTCGCGTGCGGTACGCATGGTGCTCGTTTTCCAGCTTTTCCTGGTATTTTCCGTTGGAACCAGTCACGCCATGGGTGGCCACTCCGATGAGGTGTACACCTGGTTCGGAGCCAGCCCGGGGTACGTCCTGGATGACTCAACCTATTTTCTCGTCAACTACCATCTCTATCGCAAACCGCAGGGAATCTACCGTTTCCCCGACGGCGGTATGTCAAAGAAAGTTCACCAGGGACTCTACCTGATGCAGTACACCGACGGCCGTTTGTTCTTAAAAGAAAAAGTTTCGGATCGGCAGTTTACCGACTCCACAGTCAAAGGCACCAAAGGCCTGGTGTCGGATTCAGAGTTAACACTTGTGATGAAGCCGATAGGGAGCGATGAACGGCGTATCACCGTTACCATAACCGCCCATTCAGTTATCGCCGAAACCACAACGGCCGCCGCCATGGCCACCCTGGAAGGTAGTGAGCCCGAAAAAGAGTCGATTACCTTTACCAGTGATCTGGTCAGGGAACACAACCTCGGGGCCCTCGGCCTGCCGTCTCCCCTGGACTACGCAGAAAAACGGAGAAACGCGTATATCCGGGACTTGATCGATCTTAAGGGCGACCTGCCGTACCGCAAAGAGATTATCCGGACGCTGGAACTGTCGCATGCCGAAGTGGAAAAGATTCTGAAGGCGATGGAAAAAAAAGCGCAAAGACTTGACGGCTACAAGGCGATGGTCTACTCCTCTATTGCCGAAGAGACAAAAGCCGCGCTCGTAAAACCGATGAATGAATAGCGGTTAATTTATGCCCTTGCATTGCCGGTCACTTATGGTACGATATTGACATGCATGTCAATAATTGGAGGAGTCGATGGAAGGGTATACCGGTTTTACAAAAGACTTTGCATTTGGAGCGGCTACTGCAGCGTTCCAAATAGAGGGGGCACCCTCGGCAGACGGCAAGGGCCCCTCCATCTGGGATGTTTTTTCAAAGACTCCCGGAAAAATACGGAACGGTGATACCGCCGATGTTGCCTGTGACCACTACCATCGGATGAAAGAAGACGTAGCCCTTATGAAATCTCTTGGTCTGACGGCGTACCGTTTTTCTCTCTCCTGGCCCCGGATCTTGCCGGACGGTGAGGGCAGGGTGAATGAAAAAGGTGTCAATTTTTACAACGCCCTGATCGACGAATTGATCAAAAACGACATTACGCCATGGGTCACGCTATTTCACTGGGATCTTCCCCTCGCCCTGCAAAAGAAGTACGGCGGATTTAAAAACCGTCGTCTCGTCGAGATATTCGCGACCTACACGAGGATTGCAGTGGAACGATTCGGTGATCGGATTTCTCACTGGATCACCATCAATGAACCCTTTGAATTTTCCTGTTTCGGACACCTTCTTGGGACCCACGCACCGGGTAAACGCTCACCCCGAGCCTATTTTCACGTCATGCACAACCTTCTATTGGCCCATGGAAAAGGGCTGGAGGTGATAAAATCTCTTTCTCCAGACGCAAAAGCGGGAATTTCCATCAGCATGACACCGGTTCATCCCCAAAGAGACACCCTTGGAGATCGGGCCGCTGCAGAGATGGCCAATCAGTTCATGAATGATATCACCCTGATGCCGTTGTACCACGGAACGTACCCCGAAAAACTGTGGAAGCGGGCCGTTCTTTTTCGACCCAAAATACACAAGGGCGATATGGATGTGATTATGACAAAGGCGGATTTTATCGGTCTCAACTACTATAGCCGTGAAAAAGCGACGTACAGCTGGTATACACCGGTACTCCACGCGTCCATTTCCGGTACGGAACCGGCTGAAAACCGACCAACAGATCACGATGAGACCAAACGAACAAGTATGGGGTGGGAAGTCTATCCCGAGGGGTTGTACGATTGTCTCGCCCGGGTAAAAGACGTGGGGCATAATCCGGATATCTACATCACCGAAACCGGTTGCGCCTTTGACGACATCCTTACATCTGAAGGAC
>JBAYPC010000269.1:0-4525 GCA_041677905.1 Alkalispirochaeta sp.
GCTGGAAGCACGTTGACTTTCACGGCTGGCTTGACCGCCTCGGCGTACGTGCCATTCTTGAGCAGTCAACAGCGGGACTGGTTACGTTTCACCCCCTGCCCAACCATACTGATGCCCAGCCAAACAAAATGTTTGAGTACATGGCCGCCGGTATCCCCGTCATCGCCTCC
This sequence comes from Alkalispirochaeta sp., assembly GCA_041677905.1. GTDB lineage: Bacteria > Spirochaetota > Spirochaetia > DSM-27196 > Alkalispirochaetaceae > Alkalispirochaeta. Next base: position 171 of record JBAYPC010000269.1, read on the forward strand.
AACTTTCCCCTCTGGCGGGAGATCATAGAAGGCAACCAATGCGGTATCTGCGTAGATCCCCTCAACCCGGAAGAAATCGCAAAGGCAATTGACTATCTGGTAACCCACCCACAGGAGGCCGCAGAACTGGGCCAAAACGGCCGTCAGGCCGTAGAAAAGAAATACAACTGGCATCAGGAAGAGGTAAAGTTGTTGCAGCTCTATTCTGCACTGCGAGGTTGAATGGAACGTAGAAATATGCCCGGCGACACGCAGCAAAAGACACGTTACGCCCGCTTCTGGAAATGTGCCCTTCAGGTCAATCCTGCAGGTTATATCAGATACCGGGGCGAAGACCACGGACTTTCGGAGCAAGAGTACAACATCGCCCTGCGGGACGCGTGCGTCGAAAATGACGTGGCGGTGGTGGGAATCGCCGATCACGGGAATGTCCGAAGTCTTAAACCGCTGCAGAAGGTCCTTTCGGATGCCGGTATAGTAGTACTTCCCGGTTTTGAGATCGCTTCATCAGAAAAGGCGCATCTGGTCTGCCTTTTTCCGGAAGACAGTTCACAGGAATGGTTAAACCAAACGCTTGGTGCCGTCGGTATAGAGGGGGACAGTCCCGGTGATGAGGTGCGGCGTTCCACAAATACGGCGATCCAGATTGTCCAGGAGGTGGACCAACGCGGTGGTTTTTCCTTCGCGGCACACGTCACCGGAGACAACGGAATTTTGAAACTCGCACTGCACCACGTCTGGAAGTGTTCCCTGTTGCGGGCAGTGCAGATTCCCGGAGACCCCGAAGACCTCCGAAATGAGCGTGATCACGGGTACTACGATATCCTGTCCGGCCGGAACGAGGCGTATCATCGCCCACGACCTCCCGCCGTCATAAACGCGTCGGATGTCGCCCGTCCTGAAGATCTGGCCCGACCACAAACGACAACGCTTGTCAAAATGACGCGACCGGGGCTATCCGGAATCAAGCTGGCAGTTTTGGATCCGGAGTCGCGGATACTCCTCAACTCTCGAACGGAAAAACACTACCACTCAGTCATCGAACGTATTCAGATAACCGGAGGGTATCTCGACGGTCTTGACGTGTATATCTCCGACCATCTCAATACGGCTATCGGGGGGCGTGGAACCGGTAAATCTACTCTTATCGAAGCTATCCGGTTTTGCATGAACAGAGAGCCCCGCAGCACGGCGGCCCGGGAAATCCACAACCAGATTATCGGTGAGAACCTTGCGGTGGATCGAACGCAGGTGCGACTGACGGTACGGTCCCGGGAGCGACAGGGGCGCCGGTTTGTCATTACCCGGCGCTACGGCGAAGCTCCGGTGGTCCGCACCGATGAGGGTGAGGTGTCGCCCTACAGTCCCCATGAAATTCTTCCGCGAATCGACGTCTTTTCCCAGAATGAAATTGCCGATATCGCCCGTCTTCCCTCAGCGCAGCGGGACTTTGTTGCCCATCTCCTTCCGGTCGATTCGGAGATAATCGATGAAGAAATAGGCGAGTTGCAGCGTCAGTTAGGCGTGACGGCAGAGAAGCTCCTTGATGCACGAGATCGGCGAGATCAACTTGCTGAAGGGCGGATACAACTGCAGCAACTGAAAGAGCAGGAAAAAGAACTGGATGATCTCGGGATTCGCCAGGTTGTGGCCCGGGTGCCGTCGATTGAACGGGAGAAAACCCTCATAGAGCGGATTGGTGCGGAGTTTACCCGGTTTCTGGGGGCCATACAGCAGTTGCAGGACGCGTTGCCGGACCCGGCATTTCTCTCGGCCAAATCACTGGAGCACTTGCACCACCGAAACGAGTTTTCCCGAATCAGAGAAGAAATCACCAAATTCAAGTCGACCCTGGAGCGTCATCAAAAGGAAATGTCTGAAGAGACAGCCCGTGTCCAGAAAAAGGTGATGATCGAAGTGGATTTGATACGTTCCGCCATCGATACGGAAGAAGCGGAAATCGAAAAGAAGTTCTCCTCCATACCCGCTACGCAGGGACGCCCGGGGCGTGAGCTTGGAAGAACCTATCAGAACGTATTGCGGCAGATAGAAAAGTTGGAAGCCCAGCTGGACGGGGTCACTCAACTGGATAAGCTGGTAGAAGAACTGGAAACCGAGCGTCGCCGGAAGTTGGCGGAGCTGGGTGACGCCGCCTCACGGAGAAACAGTATCGTAGGGAAAGCGGTAAAAAAACTCAACAAGAAGCTGCGGGGACGTCTGCGGGTCTCTCTGCTGCCTGAAGCGGATCGTGAATCGCTGCGGAATTACCTCCTTGCCTGCAACCTGGAGGGAGTGGGGGAGAAGAAACTCAAATGGGTCGTGGACGACGACACAGTTACTCCGAAAGCACTGGTAGAAACGATCCGACGCGGGGCAGATGCAATCAGGGAGTCTGATTGGAGCGTGACCCCACAGACAGCACAGGCGTTGACGAAGCTCTCCGAACGGACCCTTCTGGAACTGGAAGGGATGATACTCCCGGATATACCCATGATTGAATTGAACGTGGCTCACGCGGGCCCGGAGAACTATCGCCCCTTACAAAAACTGTCGGTCGGGCAGCAATGCACGGCCCTTTTGCATATGCTCCTGTTGGAAAACGACGATCCTCTGATTATCGATCAACCGGAGGACAATCTGGATAACTCTTTTATCGCCGAGCGTATTGTAGCTGACGTCCGCAGGACAAAAAATACGCGGCAGTACCTTTTTGCAACCCACAACGCCAACATACCGGTTTTTGGCGATGCCGAGTGGATTGGTGTGTTGACCGCAGATGCGGAGAATGCCCAGATCGAACCGGAAAACCAGGGATCCATAGACCATGCACAGATTCGCGTCCTTGCTGCGGACCTTCTAGAAGGAGGGCGTGACGCCTTTCTTCGAAGGGGAGAGAAATACGGAATCGGTACAGAACAATGACCAAAACAGAACTGTTTGAGCTTACTGCAAATGGCGAAAACTCCGGTCTTGAGTTTAAGCGGGACGATGTCCGGCCTGAACAACTCGCGCAGGAGATTGTGGCCATGGCGAATGTCGCCGGTGGCCGGATTCTTCTTGGTGTGGAGGACGACGGAACAATAAGCGGGATTACCAGACCGGACCTGGAAACCTGGTTGATGGACACAGTCTTCGGCCGGTATGTCCACCCGACGATTATCCCATTTTATGAAACGGTGGAGATTGACCCAAAGAGACGAGTTGCGGTCATAACCATCACGCAAGGCAGCGCAAAACCGTACGTTGTACGCAAATCCGACCGGGAAGACGTGTACATACGCCTGGGGACCACCAGCCGCCTCGCAAGCCGGGAACAGCAGATGCGCCTCCTGCAGCAAGGCGGTTTGGTGCATACGGAGACACTTCCGGTTTCCGGAGCCGATCTCAGCTCTCTTGATGTGCAGCGTATAGAGTTTTACCTGCGTGAAATTGTCGGCGACGAAGAAATTCCCGCTTCTGAACCGGACTGGATACGCCGTTTGATCGGTCTTGGGATGATGGTGGAAGACTACGTGGGAGGGCCGGTCAGTACGATTGCGGGACAGGTTCTTTTCGGCCGTCGGCCGCGGCGCTATCTTCGCCAGGCCGGTCTGAGACTGTTGGCTTTCCCCGGAGATGATCGCGGATACGAGACGCGGTTGGATCACCTGATTGATCAGCCTGCTACCGGTGACAACGAAGGCAACGGGCTCTTTGAGGAAGCCGGGCGGCTCCTGCGACCACTGCTTCTCAGTGGTGCCGCTTCAAACATCAACGAGTCGATGAGGCGTGAAGACAGACTTACCTACCCGTGGGAAGCTGTGCGCGAACTGGTAGTCAACGCCGTGGCCCACCGCGACTGGACCCGGTCGGTGGACATCGAGATATCCCTCTTTGCCGACCGCATAGAAATTATCAGCCCCGGGGCGCTGCAAAACTCTATGACCGTGGAAAAAATGATCGCCGGACAGCGATCCCCTCGGAATCCACTCATTGTCGACACCCTGCGTGACTTCCGCTACGTCGAATCTCGGGGAATGGGAATCCGCACCAAGGTGATTCCGTTGATGCGGGACCACAACGACACAGAACCACAGTTTGACGCGACCGATGACTACCTGAAATGCACCTTGTACGCAAACCAGACGGGAGAAAATCGTTGACTATAACCACCATCATCGGCGCGCGCCCGCAGTTTATCAAGGCGGCGGTTGTCTCCCGCGCCTTGGCAGGGCGGGGTATTTCGGAATCGATCATTCACACAGGCCAGCACTACGACGCCAATATGTCGGAGGTGTTTTTTGAAGAGCTGGAGATCCCCAAGCCGGATGAGAATCTGGGTATTGGCGGCGGCAGCCACGGTCAAAACACCGGAC
>JBAYPC010000270.1:0-4502 GCA_041677905.1 Alkalispirochaeta sp.
CTGGCCGAGCGGATCGCCAATGGGTCGGTCCCGGATGTTTTGAAGAACCACAAGATATACGCCCTGGATATGGGGTCCATGATCGCCGGCACGCGCTACCGGGGTGATTTTGAAGAACGGATGAAAGCGATCATGAAGGAGCTGGAAAAAGAGCCACGGGTGATCCTCTTTATCGACGAGATCCACACCATTGTCGGGGCGGGCGCCGTATCCGGTGGGGCCATGGATGCAAGCAATATGCTGAAACCGGCATTGGCGTCAGGGGCCATCCGCTGTATCGGTTCTACCACCTTTGGGGAGTACAAACGTTTTTTTGAGCGTGACCGCGCTCTGGCGCGCCGATTCCAGCGCGTCGATATCGATGAACCGACAGAAGACGAAGCGGCGGCTATTCTCCGTGGTTTGCAGCGCCGGTATGAAGAACACCACAACGTAACCTATACCGATGACGCCATTCGTGCCGCCGTGCGGCTTGCCGCCCAGTACATCAACGAGCGGTTTCTTCCTGACAAGGCAATAGACGTTATCGATGAAGCCGGTGCCTATATGCGGATGAAACACTACCGGGAACAGCCGGAAACCGAAGATACCGACAATCTGCCGGTGACTATTGATGAAGCGGAAATAGAACTGGTTGTCTCGAAGATCGCCAAGATACCGGTCAAGAGCGTCACTACTTCGGAACGGGAACATCTGCAGCACCTCGGTACACGCCTGCGGGAGCAGCTGTTCGGGCAGGATGGGGCCGTAGACGACGTTGTTGCCGCAGTTAAACGGTCCCGAGCGGGGTTTCGAAACTCCGATAAGCCGGTAGCCAGTTTTCTCTTTGTAGGACCGACCGGAGTGGGTAAGACTGAACTGGCGCGACAGCTTGCAGACAAACTCGGCATTTCCCTGCATCGCTTTGACATGAGCGAGTATCAGGAAAAACACACCGTTTCCCGGCTGATCGGAAGCCCGCCGGGATATGTGGGCTACGAGGAAGGCGGACTTTTGACCGACGCCGTGCGGACGACGCCCCATGCGGTGGTCCTTCTCGACGAGATTGAAAAAGCGCATCGGGATATTTACAACATCCTTCTGCAGGTGATGGACTACGCCACACTGACGGACAACGCCGGAAAAAAGGCGGATTTTCGCAATGTCATCCTTATCATGACCTCCAACGCCGGGGCCCGGGAAATTGGAAAACCGATGATCGGTTTCGGCGAACGGAACATCACCGAATCTGCGATTAACGACGCTGTGGAAAAGACGTTCTCACCGGAATTCCGGAACAGACTGGACAAGGTAGTCCTCTTCCAGCGACTTGACGAAGAGATCGTCAAAGATATCGTCCTGAAAGAGATCATCGCCTTCAACGAGCAGCTGGCCGAACGAAATGTCCGAGTTGAGGTTCGTGATGACGCGGTGACGTGGCTCGCCCGGGAGGGGTACTCGCCTGAATTCGGGGCCCGTAATATCGCCCGTCTGGTGGAGTCCGAAATCAAGGAGTACTTCGTCGATGCGGTACTCTTCGGTGACCTTGCGTCAGGGGGTGTTGCAGAAGCGGTGGTAAAGGACGGTCGGATCGTCATTCGCCCGGTGTCCTCCTGATACATGCTCTACCTGGATGAGACTCAACGCATCCGCTTTCCCGACCCCGAGGAGGCCAACCCCTGGGGGCTTCTGGCGACAGGGGGAAATCTGTCGCCGGGAGTCGTCCTTTCCGCCTATGAGCAGGGGGTATTCCCCTGGTATGACGACGAGCCGATACTCTGGTTTTCACCGGACCCCCGGTTTGTCTTGTTTCTCGACGACTTCCACGTGGGCAAACGTCTGCGCCGAACCTTGAATAGAGTCGTTGAGGCTCCTGAATGGCGGATAAGCTTTGACAAAACCTTTGATGAAGTGATTGACGGATGCCGGCGGGTCCGAAAACTCGGTGAAGGCACGTGGATCACGCCGGAGATGTTTGATGCATATCGGGAGCTTCACAGGCTGGGGTACACCCATTCGGTAGAGGTCTGGAAAGACGGTGACCTGGTCGGCGGTTTATACGGACTGTCAATTGGAAATTTCTTTGCCGGAGAGTCCATGTTTTCCCGTGAACGAGACGCAAGTAAGATCGCCTTTGTGGCGTTGGTGGGGTACTTCGATACGGTAGGTGTACCGATGATCGACTGCCAGACCTATACCGACCACCTGGCGTCCTTCGGTGCGACCGAAATCAGTCGGCAGGAGTTTCTCGCCCGGATTGCCCCGTTACAGCGAGAAACGGCGCTGTTTCGGGACTGGACCACCTTTGACGGCAGGGAAATGCTCTTGTCCGGCCTCAGCCGTGCCGAAAGAAATCGGGAACGGGGTTTTCAATAGTGAAACCCGCTGTCGCCGATAAACTCCCTCAGAATTGACTCGGACGGTACCATTTTTTCCGGGATAACCGAAAAGTTCATCAGAAATGTCTGCAGGCGGATCGCCTCATGGTATACGGTGTGGTGCGGTTTGACGTGCCGCAGCAGCGGTTCGGCGTAGTTCCGGAGCACCCCCAGTTCGTAGTCCAGTGCAGTGTTAAAAGTCGCGTCTGCGGAATCCTGGAAGGGAAAGATGTTCTTGTCTTCGCCTCGTCGTACCGACGGCCACATATCGAGGGTCGACTGTGCACTATGGCCGCGAAACTGGTGATCTCGGACCATTCGACGAATAAGGCGGTTGTCTGTGGTGCTGATCCTGTTATGATCATCCAGGTTCAACTGCGTCAGCGCCGACACGTAGATCTTGAACTTCCTGTTGTCGGGAATGTCCGGTGTCAACTCGTCGTTGAGACCGTGGATCCCTTCCATTAACAACACACCCTTCGGTGGCAGCTTGATGATTCGTCCACGGTACTCGGGCTGGCCGGATTTGAAGTTGAAGAAGGGAATTTCCACTTCTTCACCGTTAAAAATGGCGACAAGATGGCGGTTGAGCAGATCGATATCGATGGCATGGACGGTTTCAAAGTTGTAGTTACCGTCGGCATCTCTGGGGGTTCGTTCCCGGGGAACAAAATAGTCGTCAAGAGAGATCATGATCGGTTTCAATCCGATTGCCTGGAGGTGTACGGACAGCTTCTTGGTAAAGGTCGTCTTTCCCGACGATGACGGTCCGGCAATGAGCACGACTTTTTCCGTCTCCCCTGCGGCTTTCACCTGGTCGGCGATTTTCCCGATCTTCTTTTCGTGGAGCGTTTCATTGACACGGATAAAGTCCTTGACGGTGGATTTCTCGGTAAGGATGTTCAGTTGTCCCACTGAAGAAATACCCAGAACCCGCCCCCAGTCCTTGTATTCCTGGTAAATCTGGAAGAGGGTAGTGCTTCGTTGTCCCGGTGTGACAGATGTATGATCATCTTGAGTTGGGAAAACCAGGAGAAAACCGTTCTGGTATTTTTCTATACTCCAGGTGTCCAGCATGCCCGTCCGTGGTGCCAGGGGACCGTGAGAGAGGTCCATGAAGTCATCACACCGGTATACGGGAACCTCGCCGTAGTTGTGCCGTTCTACCAGGAGGGCCGCACCGTTCATATTTCGGTTGGTGAAGTGCTCGAGAGCATCGGTGTAGGACGTTACCCCCCGGTGGATCGGTAAGTCCCGCTCTACAATATGGGTCAGGCCTTCCCTGAGTGATTCAATGGACCGTTCGTCTGTGTCCCGGCCGTCAAAGGAGTAGAAATAGGCGTTGCCCAGGGAGTGGCCGATGAGCAGACGGGTATTCGGCAGAACTTTATAAGCGGCAATGGCAAGGGCGTAACAGACGCTTCGCCGGTACACCCGTTGTCCTTCCGACGTGTCGAGGTGAATCGGTCGTATGGTGGTGTTGATAAAAAGACGATACGAAAGGGGGCGTACCTCGTTGTTGACAAATGCCGCAATGACGGGTGTCTTGTTTTTATTGTCTGTGCAGTGGGTCAGTACTTCATCGACAGTGACACCCACCGGCAGTGTTGTGTGTCCTTCACCACACACATCGACGGCAATAGTGCGCATAGAACCCTCCGTTAACACCACATTACATGGCTGCTTTGAGTTTTTTTACCTCTTCAGGAGCAAGCACACCGGTGACGGCGTACTGCTCGATGGCGGTATCGACAATGGGCTGGTTTGAAATGACGTTGCCTTCACGGTCGGTGACCAGACGCACAGTGGGATTTCTGGGGTTATCCGAAGCGATATCGACCACGATAGCACGATTTCCCGATGCGAGACGCACACAAGTTCCATAGGGAAAGAGCGAAAAAGTCGCCACCATTGCCTGGAGCACTTCTTTGTCGTAGTGCGTATTCTGATGGGTTAACAGGGTTTTCATAACTGTGTGACCATCGATAGGCGAGCGATAGGGCCGGGCCGATGCCATGGCGGCAAAGGTGCTGGCCGGATTCAGAATCTTGGCGTATTGGGAAATTTTTTCTCCGGTAATTCCCCGGGGGTACCCCGTACCGTCCAGATGTTCTCGCGATTCCAGAACACCCAGGCAGACCTGCA
>JBAYPC010000271.1:0-4502 GCA_041677905.1 Alkalispirochaeta sp.
CGGGACGGACGAATTGTAGAAACCGGCCCCTTTGTCGATCTTCAGAGGCGCAGCGTCCGCCGTTTGACGGCGTATACGACGATTCAGGCGGTTGCGGAGGTGGAAGCGGTGGTTGCTCGCACCGAGGGTATGACTATTGAGAGCGACGGAGCCGAAACGCAGATATCGATCCTCATGGAGGGCGAGACCGGCGCTATGCTTGCCCGGCTGCCTCTGGCAAAACTACGGGATATCCGGGTGGTAGAGCCCTCCCTGGAGGAGCTCTTTCTCCACTATTACCGGTCGGAATCAGAGAGTCCCCATGGGTAGCCTGGTCAAGCTTGAAGCGTTGCAGCACAACCGCGAGTGGATTCTGTGGACGGTTCTTCTGGCGGGTCTTGTCGTCATGGGTCTTGCATTCTATCCGACGATCTCGGGATCGATGACGGAACTATCTGTATTTTTCGATAACCCCCTTATGAGTACCGTGTTGTCCGCGTTCGGTGCGGACGCCGATTCTCTGAGGAGCCTCACCGGGTTCTACCGGACCTATGGTTCGATCTACGTGACCCTTCTCGGGTGTATGTACGCCGCGTTAAGTGGTGTAAAACGTATCGTTCGGGAGGAGCAGCGGGGTACGGCGGAGTACCTGATGACACGCCCCCGGACGCGGCGGCAGGTATACTGGACAAAAGCGGGGGTACTTCTGGTACACCTCGCTCTGTTAAACGGGTTTGTGTTTTTCGTGAGTTTCGTTTCCCTGGAGGTCCTCGGGCGGTCGGCGCCACGTACGGTATACGTGACAAATCGAACGGCAGAAAAGATTGGAGACGCTCTGGAAGACGACGCTGCAAACAACGGGTCCGTCGCTGGGAACTTTGTTCCACGAAGTCGTGATATTTTTGAGCGGGTGCTTATAGAGGCGGCGGCCTCTCAGGGCGCAGCTGTCGATCCAACGGAGTTACAGTCGGCGGGGATCACACCGGAAGCGGTAGCGATGTTGATGGATCGTCTGGATGCACTCGGACCGGACGCGCTTTTGGACGACGTTGAGGCGAACCCGGATAGATACCAGGGAATCTTTACCGACAGCGGCGCGGGGCAGGAAGAAATTGTCGCGGGGGTCCGAGAACGGCGCCGAGAAATAGAAGAGATGTGGCGGGCGTTCCGCGACGATCCGGGTTCGTTTCACCAGTTTTTTCGTCTGGCACCTGAGACGTTACTCGCCGCGGCGGCGGAGGCGGGAACGCTGGATGAGTCTATAGCGACCCTCGGTCTACCAAGGCGGTGGGCAACGCGGTTGTACGCACCCTACTCCTTCCGTGAAGTTTCGCGAACGGCGGTCCTCTCGTTTCTCGGGATGGTCACGTTTGGGGCGGTTGGGTTTTTCTTAGCCACTGTTTTCAGATCGATGGAGGCGGCAACGGGCGGTTCTTTGGCGTTTGTTGTACTCGCCTACTTTATCGACGTGGTAACGTCGGCCGCCGGGACCGCACAGTTCTTGCGCTGGCTCAGCCCGATCGCGATGATCTCCGGGGTGTCTGTCGGTAGCGGGGCGATGTCGGCCGGCGGCGCAGCTATCGGCACCGTTAGTTCATTCACCGGAACGGTTGTACCGATAGTTTACTTCGTCATCGTCACGGTGATCGCTTTAATGATCGGCGCATACCTCTACAGGCGACGGGACATCTTTGTCCCCTAGTGAACAGTGCCTGAACCTGAACGCTACCACTATTCGACAACGGCCACCACGTGAGCCAAGGCTCACGTGGTGGCAGGAAATTGATTCTGTTTTTAAAACACCTTTTCCGTTACTCTGCAGCGGCACTTTGTCCGGCAATTCGACCAAAGACGATAATGTCGGTGATGGCATTTCCGCCGAGGCGGTTGGTGCCGTGAACTCCACCGGTTACTTCACCGGCGGCAAAGAGGCCGGGAATCGGTTTGTCGTCGGTATCGAGTACCTGCGCTTTCGGGTTGATCTTTACGCCGCCCATGGTGTGATGGACAAAGGGATGGGTCCACGTTGCCCAGAGGGCGTCGCTTGTTGGATCAAACTCCTGACCGTAGATTGACCTGCCGAACTTGTCTTCTCCGGTGGTGCGACCTTCGTTGTACTCGGCAATGGCCGCTTCCAGGTTTTCTACGGGAACACCCATGTCTTTTGCAAGCTCAGGCAGGCTGCATCCATGAAAAACATAGGGGTTGTCTTTGAGTTTTTCGAGGCTGGTCGGCTCGAATCGCCCTTCCCCGGTCTCTACGAGTGCCGGTGTGTACAGCATGAACATGCCTTTCTTGTCCTGGGCCAATTCTGCGGCCGACACTTCATCCCGGCGCCCGTCTTCTTTTACAAAGCGGTTTCCATCCTGGTTGACCATGATCACATCTTCGATGTTCCCGATCAGGAGTTGGGCGGTGCTGGAATAGTACATGGGCAAGAGCTGTATCCAATCCATGCCGACGGTCTGGGCGCCGATCGCCTCTGCCATCACGATCCCGTCACCGGTGGCACCGGGGTGGTTGGTTGTTTCAATGCCGGCGTCAAGGGTTTCCCAGTGGGTGTTGTAGGACTCACGCATTTCAACGTTTGCGCCAAAGCCCCCTGTCGTTAATACGACGCCTTTCCGGGCGGTGTACGTGAAGGGTGATCCTGTGGCTGTCTCTCCTTTGACTCCGACAACTCGTCCTGCATCCACGATAAGTTCAGTGACTCTGGAATCGGTGATTATCTGTCCGCCGTTGGCCTCGACATACTCTACCTGGGGGTTTACAAACTCGCTTCCCTGGCCGCCGGCTACTTTGTTGGCCCGAACCCAGATGGTTCCGATCATTGCAACGACGTTTTCGGTCCAGTCGGTACCCAGGTCTTTGAGGTAGTTGAAGGCGTCTACCGCGTTGTCTCCGAAAGTATCGATGATTTCGGGATCTCCCACGTAGTCGCCACCGTCATAGGTGTGGATCTTGTGCAGCGCGGGGCTGTCGAAGAGGTGATCTGCACCGGATGCTTTGTACTGGTCAAACTCCTTCCGCAAGGTGGTCTGCCACTCTTTCATCAGGTCGTCTTTGGGTTCAAGGGCCAACGCCTCTTCAACCCGTTCCATTTCCGACTGGCTCATGGGGTATTTCTTCTGTCGTTCGGTAACGGGTGCGTTCATGGCACTTCCTGCCCTGATGGTGTTGCCGCCGACAAAGGGCATTTTTTCAATGACCAGAACGGTGCTGCCCGCTTTTAGAACTTCTACTGCTGCACTCAGGCCTGCGCCTCCGGCACCTACAACGATAACGTCTGCCGCCGGTTCTGCGGTCTCTTTACCGCCACAACCAAAAAACGTACCGACTACAAGCGTCGACACGACTAGCATATACAGAAATTTCTTCACTGATGTTCTCCTGAAATTTTGTCAATAACACGAATATATCGTGATTTGTTTATCGATATAATACCTAAAACAGAAAGGGCGGTCAACGGGACGCAGGACGTGGTTGGCCGGTTGCGGGCGGCAGCCGGCGGAGGATATGACGAAAGTTCGGCTTACTTAACTTTACTTGTCAGGATTAAATCGGATAATATTCCGCCATGGAGGTGATATCATGATCACAACACAAACACATGTTTCCGATATCGTCCGGGAGTATCCCGGGCTTGCACAGATATTTGAAGAGTCCGGTATTGACTTCTGTTGCGGCGGGCAGCGTCCGTTGGCAGAGGCGTGTGCGGAAAAGAACCTGGATGCGGTGACGATGGTGACCGTCCTCAGCGCAGTGGCAGAGTCGGGCTCCGGGTCCGATGGAGATGTAGAGGTGGACCACCTTTCCACGCAAGAGCTGATTGACCACATTGTTTCGGAACACCACGAGTATCTGCACCGGGAGATGCCGGGGCTGCGTCAGCTGGTGTACAAAGTTGCCGTCTCTCACGGTGAACGGGAGCCCCGGCTGCAGCAGATTTCAGACCGGTTTGACGCGCTCCTTGACGAGCTGCTTCCTCACCAGAAGGAAGAAGAAGACGTCCTCTTTCCGGAACTCGTTGCAGCCGATGCCGGACAGAAGCCCGCACCGAAGGCCGCCGATATCCAGAAGTTGATCGATGAACACAGTAACGCCGGTGCTCTTCTTGCCGAGATTTCCGGTCTCAGTGACCGCTACACGCCGCAGGACTGGATGTGTAACAGCACCCGGGCGATGTACCACCGTCTGTCGGAGCTGGAGCGGAACCTGCACCGGCATATCCACAAGGAAAACAACGTCCTCTTCCCGCGGTTTCTGTAGATTATCAACGCTTTTCCAAATACGCTCCGGCAGAACGAAGTTGATATAAAAAAATGAGGATAATCAGATCACGTAGTTCAGGACGTCCGACGCGGACTGCCAGAAAGAGAGGGCGTCGGCGAGGGTGAGGTCGGTCAGTTTGTCCCGAACCGTGTCGTTGATGGTAGTGAGAAGGGGTTGTTCCGGGAGGGGCCGCCCGGTGGAGGGTGCGGCGACGCCGACGGAGGAACCTCCCGCCCCGGTGGACCCACCCG
>JBAYPC010000272.1:0-4492 GCA_041677905.1 Alkalispirochaeta sp.
GATGATGAGGTGGTGGCGGGGCTTGAGACGGGGGCCGATGACTACGTGCGGAAGCCGTTTAACAACCGGGAGCTGGTGCTGCGGGTGGGGCTGCTTCTGGAACGGGCGCCGGCGGGGACCGGAGACGGCGCCGCCGGTGGTGGAGGTGGCGGTAGCGGCGGCGGTGGTAATGGGTCGTCCATGCGGGTGGTAGTTGGGGATCTTCTGGTGGACCGGCAGGAGGCCCGGGTCTGGCGGGGTGAGAAGGAGATTTTGCTGTCTCCGACGGAGTGGAACCTTCTGGATTTTCTGGTGTCCCGGCGGGGCAAGGCGCAGAGTGTTGAGAGTATTTTGCGGCACGTCTGGCACGCCGACTCCTGGGTGGGTGGTGATGAGATGGTGAAGGTGAACATCGGCAGGCTGCGGCAGAAGGTGGAGCTGAATCCCCGGCAGCCGGTACTTGTCCTCAACCGCAGGGGTCGGGGTTATTTGGTGGTGTAGTCCGGTAGGCTGTGAGTAGCCTCTGAGGGGAGGCCCGGGACGGGGCGTCCCGGGCCGTCCGTGCGAGGGGGGTGGAGCGGGTCTGCCGGTGGTCCGGCTGGTGTAACGCCTGGCGTTCAATCTTCAATTTCCGGATTTCAAAAAGTGTTACCAAACTGTTTCTTGTCGTTATGGTGGGGTGGCTGCAGACTGGGGGTACACTGTGAAGTGGGAAATTTTCGGTAGGAGGTCTGTTATGAAGCGTTTTATCGGTGTCCTGGTTGTTCTGGCTGTTATCGGGGGTGCGGTTGGTGCGTCGGGGCAGGCTGAACCGTCGCAGCGGGTGTCGGCGTACACGACGCTGGATGAGGAGCTGGCCCGGGTGGTGTTTGCGGCGTTTAAGGAGGATACGGGTATTGAGGTGGACTGGGTTCGGTTGTCCACGGGTGAGGCGGTTGCCCGTATTGAGGCGGAGAGTGCCAATCCTCAGGCGAGTATCTGGTACGGTGGTGTGGGTCTGGGTCATATTGAGGCGAAGCAGAAGGGTCTGACGACTCCGTACAAGTCTCCGGCGGCGTCTATGGCGGATCAGTTTCGGGACGATGAGTGGTACTGGTCGGGGATTTACGCGGGGCCTCTGGCGTTTGAAAGTAACATGAATCAGTTGGAGCGGTACGGTCTCAAACAGCCGAGGAGTTGGAAGGATCTGCTTGATCCGGGCTTTAAGGGTCAGATTCAGATGGCGAATCCCGGTTCTTCCGGTACGTCTTACAATGTGCTGGCCACGATGGTGCAGATTCTGGGTGAGGATGCGGCGTTTGAGTACATGGCTGCTCTGGATAAAAACATCACGCAGTACACGCGGTCGGGTTCGGCTCCGGGGCGGAATGCGGCGATTGGGGAGATCACGGTGGCGATTGGATACGCTCATGACGGTGTCCGTCTGATTGCCGAGGGGTATCCTCTGAAGCTTTCGTTTCCCAGTGAGGGTACGGGCTACGAGATTGCCTCGGTATCGCTGATTGCAAATGGTCCTGCCGACCAGCAGGCGGCGGCAAAGAAGCTCTTTGACTGGGCGTTGGGGGAGCGGGCGGCCGAGCTGTACGCTACCAAGTTTGTGGTGCCTTTTGTGGATGTTCCGTTGGCCGACGGTGCGGTTCCGATTTCAGAGGTAAACACGATTGACCAGGACGATGTGTGGGCTGCGGCCAACAAGGAACGGCTGGTGAACAAGTGGAACGATCTGATCGGGAGCGGCGCGGTTACTGAGTAAGGCAGCGTCAAGGCAGCGTCAAGGCCGCGCCAGGGAGGCGGCGGAACAGGATGCTGATCGGGCTGGCGGGCTGTCGAGCAGGCTGTTGAGCGCGGTACTTTTAGGGTCGGTGGGTGTGTCCGGGCTGGTATGTCCAGCTGGTCCAGGCTGGGTCGGCCGGTTGGGCACGCCCCGGCCCGAGGAAAGGAGTTTTCATGGCGCAAAATCAGGGCGGCGCGGTTGTCGGACGGGAGTGGGGTCTTGTGGCGACGATTGTGGTTGTCTTTGCTCTGCTGGGTCTGTTTATCATCTATCCGGTGTTTTCGGTCTTCCGGCTGAGTATGACCACAACTGAGGGGTTTTCCTGGGAGGTCTACCGCTCTTTGTTTGGTCACGCCCGGTACTTCCAGTCTATTCGTAACAGTGTGGTTCTGGGGATATTTGTGGCGACGCTGGCGACGGCGATCGGGTTTGTCATGGCATATGCAATTGAACGGTTGCGCATACCGGGACACAACTTGTTTCGGTCTCTGGCGATTCTGCCTATTGTGTCGCCGCCGTTCATGTTTGCCCTGTCGGTGATTCTGCTTTTTGGACGGAGCGGTCTGATTACCCGGCACATTTTTAATCTGGATGTGGGGACGATTTACGGTCTGAAGGGGCTGATGCTTGTCCAGACGGTAAATCTTTTTCCCATTGCGTATATGACTCTCTCCGGGATTCTGAAGGGGATCGACCCGGACCTGGAGACGTGTGCGTTGAATCTGGGCGCCCGGCGGCCCCAGGCGTTTCTTACGGTGACTCTGCCGTTGGCGATGCCGGGGATTCTGGCGTCTTGGCTGATCGTCTTTGTCACGTCTATGACGGACTTTGGAAACCCGATTATCATCGGCGGCGACTTTGACGTCATGTCAGTCCGGGCGTATCTGGAGTTTACCGGTATGGGTAACTTGCCCCGAGGTGCGGCGCTGGCGATGCTGCTTCTGACGCCGACGGTCCTTTTCTTTCTGCTTCAGAAGCGTATTCTGAGTAATCGCTCTTACCAGACTATTACCGGAAAGGCGGCACGGCGCAGTATGCTTCCTGTTCCGCTGGCAACTCGGGTGGGTTTCACGACGTTTGCAACGGTTGTTTCGCTGTTTGTGATCCTCTTGTACGGCACGATTATTGCGGGCAGTTTTGTACAGCTCTGGGGGGTGGACTGGAGTTTCACGCTGAGGCACTTTGTCTACAGTTGGGATGTGGGCGCTACTACTATGGGACGAACGGTGTTGCTGGCGCTGATCTCTACGCCTATTACGGCGTTTCTGGGGATGATTATCGCGTTTTTGGTGGTGCGGCGGCGTTTTGTGGGGCGCCATTTTATGGAGCTGCTGGCCATGCTGAGCTACGCAATTCCCGGTACGGCGATCGGTATTGGCTATGTTCTGGCGTTTAACGATGCACCTTTTCGCTGGTCCGGTACGGCCTTTATTCTGGTGACGGCATATGTCTTTCGGAATGTCCCGATTGGTGTTGAGGGTGGCATTGCGGCGCTGAAGCAGATTTCGTCGGAAATTGAGGAGTCATCTACCAACCTGGGGGCCAATAGTGCCTACACGTTTCGCACGGTAACTCTGCCGCTGATCCGTCCGGCTTTTTTTGCGGGCGCGACCTTTGCCTTTGTCCGGGCGATGACGGCTATCAGCGCCATTATCTTTCTGGTCTCAGCCCGGTGGAATCACATGACCGTTCTCATTCTGGCGCAGACGGAGATTCTGCGGCTGGGTGCGGCGTCGGTTATGTCTTTTGCGTTGATTGTGGTGGTCATGGTGGTGATTTACATCATCATGAAGGTCACCGGTCTTGAGCGGAGCCAGGTATTTAGGGCGGGGGCGTCGTGATGAGTAGTAGTACTGGTAGTACTGGTAAGCGGGAGGAACGACAGACTATGCATGAACCTCATCTGAGTCTGCATCAACTGGTAAAGGTTTTTCGTGACGGCAGCGGCAGCGAGACGCGGGCTGTGGACGGTATTTCTCTTGATATCAACAAGGGTGAGTTTGTCACGCTGTTGGGTCCTTCCGGCTGCGGTAAAACGACGACGCTGCGGATGATCGCCGGTTTTGAGCAGCCTACCGACGGAGAGATCCGGGTCAAGGGTAAAAACATCAACCCGGTGCCGCCTTTTGAGCGGAATATGCCGATGGTGTTTCAAAGTTACGCGTTGTTTCCCCATCTGACTATCTTTGACAACATCGCCTACGGGCTGAAGCTGCGCAAGGCGGACCGGGAGGTGATCAGAAATGAGGTGGCCGTGGCCAGCCAGATGGTGAATCTTGTGGGGCTGGAGAAACGGTACCCCGGCGAGTTATCCGGGGGTCAGCAGCAGCGGGTTGCTCTGGCCCGGGCGTTGGTGCTGAAACCGGAGATCATTCTCTTTGACGAGCCTCTTTCGAATCTGGATGCGAAGTTGCGGATCCAGACGCGGACCGAGATCAAGCGGGTGCAGCACATGCTGGGAATCACCACTATTTACGTGACTCACGACCAGTCGGAGGCGTTGAGCATGTCCGACAAGATCGTCGTCATGAACAACGGAAAGATCATGCAGGTGGGGCCTCCGGAAGATGTGTACAACCATCCGGCGGATTCCTTTGTAGCGGACTTTATCGGTAACGCCAACTTTCTGGAATCTCAGGTAGTTTCAGTCGGAGAAGACGGCGTGATTGTGTCAATTGGCGGGAAAGAGTTCACCGTCGACAAAGACCGGGCCTATGAGGGGGTCTCCAGCGGTGACGA
>JBAYPC010000273.1:0-4463 GCA_041677905.1 Alkalispirochaeta sp.
TCACCGCTGCGGCGTTCCGGATTACCGAAACGGCGGATCTATTGGTAGAACTCGGTCACGAGGTTACCGTAATTACCTCCGAACCGCACCGCGCCCAGGCGGGAGGTGGCGATCCCGGCTCGGCGGTTCGTCTTTACCGCGTTCCCATTGATCCCCTGTCCGGCGGCGGTATAAAGCCCTATCTGAAACACTTTTTCTCCTTTGTTTTTCGAGCGCGCCGCTGCGCCCGTGACCTCATCCGGAAGGGATACCGTCCGGACGTTGCCTGGGTCAGTTCACCACCGCTCTTCGTTGGTCTTGTCGGAACGGCGATTCGGCGGTGGAGTAAAGCTCCGCTGATTCTGGATATTCGGGATGTGTGGCCCGATACGGCCGTTGCGGCGGGACAGTTGACGGCAGACGGAAGAGCCTACCGAATTGGCCGGAAGCTGGAACACTGGTTGTATCGGCGGGCTGATGGCTTTTCCTGTGTTGCCGCGCCCATGGCAGATTATATCCGGCAGGAAGTTGCCGCACTTGGCAAGACAACTCCCGTCGAGGTGGTGTACAACGGCGCCGGATTTGACGTAGATCCTCCGGTCCCATCGAGTGATATCAAAAAGACCGTCCTCTATGCGGGCAACCTCGGAAGACTACAAGGTATCGACGCCTTTGTTTCTGCCTGGGCCGCCGTCAACGCTGCCGAGCGGCAGGGGTGGGTCCTGGAGCTGATAGGTACGGGTGTCATGGAGGCAGAGCTCCGACAGCAGGTTGCAGAACTGGGCATAGAAGATACGGTTCGGTTTCGGGGGGTTTTGCCGAAAGACCAGACGATACAGGAACTACGACGGGCAAGCGTTCTCTTCCTCAACCTTCTTGCCAGGCCGGTCTTTGACCTCACTATTCCCAGTAAGCTCTTTGATTATCTGGCAACGGGGAGACCAATAATCGGCGGAATCTCCGGGGAAGGGCAGGACATTCTTTCGAGGTTGCCCGGAAATCGTACGGTCTCCCCCAATGACGCTGCGGCAATAACAAAGGCTCTCAGAGATCATATTACTGCCGGCTCGTGGAACAAGCCTGCCCCGGAGAACCAGCGCATTGTGTCGGAGACGTACTCACGCCGGGTCAGTACGGGCAGGCTGGAACGACTGTTTAACCAAGTCTGCCAGGTCGGTCGTACCGGACCCGGTACGCATCAATAAGTACGCCGGAATCAGTAAGTATACCGGAATTCAAACTCCAGGTAATGGTTCACTTTATCGCTTCCCGTTGTCGTCCTTCCGCCGCCGCCGTTGAGGCCGGCCGTTTCACTCCAGAGGTATACCAGCGGGTTCTGTACGTACTCAAAGGTATAACCCGCGCCGAGGCGGATCGAACTGCGCCCCACCGGGACAACAACATCTCCGCTCACCCCTGCCTGATAACGGTACTCGATGTGTTCCTGCGTCAGAAAATCAAAACGGTGGTTGTAGGTAAGGTCCCCTCGGGTCCAGCCAAGATCATCGGGATTCGGGTTGTCGCCATCGTTGTCGAAGACGAAAAATTCCCCTTCACGACCGTTGTCGTAATATCCCCCGTCATTGAGGTACTGGTCGAGGTGGCCCTCCGAGGCGTTTCCGTGACGCTGAAGTGATCCCATCACCTCCAGTTCGAGCCACCGCGTTGGAGCGACACCGGCGGTAATTCGGGCACGGTCGGAATTCGGAAGCAAGCCGTTTCCAATGCTGGTGTTCTGGTGGAGGTAGTTGTTGAAATTCGCTTCACTCGTATAGGGGTCCAGGTCGGAATGGGTGTACATGTAGGGAAAAACCGTTTCGTAGCTCACTTCAAACATCGGTTCCCAGGCGGCTTCGGGGGCCCACTGGATTGCCGAGGCGGTGGCCATTTTGTACTTCGTGTCGAGATTTAACGCCACCATATCGTTGAAACTCGCATCGTCAACATACACAACCACCGGGATACGGAGTCCCGGAGTCGGCCGCAGGTCCACCGTGAAACCGATCAACGAGTTGTCGGCAAAAGCGGCGGTACCCTGTGCGTGCCACATGAACTTCAACGGTACCAGGTAAACCGGTTCCAGTCGGGGGCCGAATACCACAGCTTCAAAGATGGAAAGCTCTACCCAGCCGGCAGGACGAAACCCAAAACTGTGGATGAAAAGGTGTTTTCCCGGTACCTGAAACGTCCGGTCTTTAAAATCCTCAAAGCCGTCCTGGTTGACATCGATGTTCTTGTCGCTTCCCGGTTCATCTATATCGTTGAAAACCGCCGTTGCCGTATGGGATGAAAGGGTACCGGTGTACCGGATCGGACCAAGGTCGTATTGCAGAATGAAGTTCCCCGATTGTGGTGCAAAACGGCTGATTACCGGACTTTCGTCGTGGAACGGCCCGTAGGACCGGCGGAAAATACCGGCCTGGATCCACAGGTTGTCCCATTCAAGGGTCGTCTGCGTGTTAATCTGGAGGAGCGTGTATATATCCCGGCCCCGGACGGTCACCTTTGCATTATCTTCGACGATGTCGTCGGCAGATCGGTCTCCCGAGGGAAGCATATCCTCCACACCTCTTTCAATAGCATAGCCACCAGCACTCGCACCGATGGAAATCGTCTCCGTAAGGCGTCCGCCGAGGCCGAGCCCGAAGCCCGCTTTTGGTTGGGTTTCATTGTCCCGGGTAAAGAGGCGTCCTTCTACAAAGGGGGCACCGTAGAAACTCCGGCCCGGTTTAACCGGGGTAATTTCTGCGAGGTATCTATCGGCTTCTGCCCGTTCCCGGGGAGTACCCCGGGCCATAACCGACCGCAGTGCATTTTCAAGTTCAGAAAGGGGATAGGGCTGCATGACGGGAAGTTGATCAACGAGTCCCCGGGCGCTCCATCGGTCGATTGCCCGGTACACCGGATGGTTCGGATCAGATGTCGGCTCTGCCCCAAGGATCAGCGGCAAGAGGAGTAAGATAAGACTGATTGTCGTCAGGAATCGTAAGGCTCTGGTTCGCATACCGGTATTACAGACCGTTTTTGTCAATCCGTCAACTGAGCCGCGACCCGCGACCCGGGCGACCCGGTCACCGCAGTTTTAGCTGTTCGTCCGCCCGTCCAAAATCTATCACCTTGCACAGTCGCCGCAGCCGATCGGCCGTCCGGCCCAGGTTCACGTAGTGTCGAAAACGGTAAGACCGGCGGATACCGGTCACCCGAGGTTGTCCCGGATCCACTTCCCATGGATGGAGGTAGAACATCCGGCCGGTACCCGCCGCCACCGCTCGCCGATACCCCCGTTCAAAAACCCCATAGGGAATCAGGCGAAAATACCCGCCGCCGCCCCAGGGAAAGACCCGACCGCCGATCCGCAGCGTAGCCGGCGGAATCTCCATGATGATCCCCGCAGCCTCAGGCAGGTCAACTTTCCCGTACCGGTCGTGCCCGCCCACCGGAAAGACACTGGAGTCGTAGCGGTGACCCGTCTCAGCCAGTACATGTAACGCTTCTTCGGTAATGGAAAAACTCGGCGCCCGGTACCCCAGAACAGCTTCCCCGGTGATCTCTTCCAGAAGACCCTTCGCCCGGACCACATCCTGCCGGAACTCCTTCAGCGGCTGATCGTAGACCAGTTTGTGAGCGTACCCGTGGCTCGCGATCTCATGGCCTTCTCCCTGGATTTTCCGGACAAGATCCGGCGACCGTTCGGCCACCCAGCCCAGACAAAAAAAAGTCGCCCGGGTTCCCGTATCTCGAAAAATCTCCAGCAGCGTCTCCGCGTTCTGCTCCACCCGGTATTCCCGTTCAGGCCAGCTTTCACGGGGTATGACCGCTTTCAGGTTTTCCACCTGGAACCAGTCTTCCAAGTCAACAGACATAATACTGTGATTCATCACCACACCCGCCTGCCCCGCCGCCGGAACTCCCGGGCCTCCTTCCGGGTAGGCCAGGAAAAGTAGCTGCCCTCACCTGACAGAGGGCGTGCCGTCGCCTCACCCCGCTGTAACACCTCAAGGAACGACCACAGCGCCGTCGCCGAATTCTCCTTTGTCACCGTCATCAGCCGTTCCAGCGACATGTCCCGCTCGATGGCGGTCCGATACTGCAGAAGGACATCCCCACCGTCCAGCTTCGGAACCATTTCATGAATCGTCAGAACAGACTCAGTCTCACCGTGGTACATCTGCCGGAAATTCGGCAGCATACCCCGGTACTTCGGAAGTGGCGCGTTGTGCAGATTAACACAACCGATCATCGGAGCCGCCAGTACCCGCTTGCCAAAAATCTGACTCGCCGAAACCGACACCACCAGATCTATCTTCTCCGCCCGAATCCACTCTATAAAAGACTGCCCGTTCGCGTTATTTTCCACCGGCGGTCTGGCCTGCGCCTTCTGCGACGTTGCCCCTGCCGCGCGTTCCGGCGGAAACTGCAGTATTTCCACACCGGCCTCTCGACAGTAACGGGCGATCCCGCTTCCCGACATCTTTGCTGCCGCA
>JBAYPC010000274.1:0-4456 GCA_041677905.1 Alkalispirochaeta sp.
ACCTCGGTATGGGCAAGGGCATCCATCACGGACTTTCCTTCTGCGCCGCCGCCGGTATACCAGAGGGCCCAGATTCCGACACCGACCAACGTAACCAGGGGCAATACGAAGTAGAGCACATTCGCCTTCTCCTGGTTGATCGGGTCACCAAGGTCCATTTCCACTGACGAGAGGGGAATAGCTCCGTCTTCAATCAGTTTTCCCGTTTTTAGAGCACGTAATTCCGCCTGCGCCATCGGACCAAAGTCTTTACCGTAGATAAACAGCGGTACCGCGATCAGACTCAGAACGCTGTAGAAGTTCCACTGGATAGAGTTGAGAAAGGCAAAATAGGCCGGACTCTTTATCAGGGGGATCAGCGCAAAAGCCGGGGCGATCAGGGATACCTGATACCCGATCCAGTCTGAAACGGGACCTATTGTCGCCATCGGAGCTGCCGTGGCGTCCAGGATATAGGCAAATTTCTCTCTGGATACCCGGTATTCTCCGTTGATGTCTTTGGCCGCGTTACCGGTAATGACCGAGTTCACGTAGTCGTTGAAGAAGACGATTATGCCGAGAATCCACGCAAATAACTGGGCCCGTTTCCGGTTGTTGATCTTATGCTGCAGGGATCTGGTAAGGGCGTATGACCCACCCACTTTGTACATAAAGCCGGCGCCAATACCAAGAAACGCAACCAGAACAAGAAACCGGGCGTTCCACCCGTCGGTCATGACGTCCTTCATCCAGTCAAAGGTGACGGCCACAGCTGCAAACGGGTCGCCCCCGCTGAAGATGAGGCCACCGATCCAGACACTCACAAACAGTGACACCACCACTTTCCGGGTCACAATTGCGAGTACGACCGCCACAATCGGCGGGACAATTGACCACAGACCAAACATAGTACACCCCCTGTAGAAAATACGGTTATTGGATTTTATCTTCCAATGTGTATACTACAAATCGTATGACAGGTTTTGTGATCTGTAAACATTTTTCGATGCAATTTTATAGATTAAAGCCGATCCCCGGTTTTTCCGACGGAAACGCCACTCCCCCGGTTATCTCAAACGCACCGGCCGTAGGATCGTCAACAAACTCCAGGTGACCATCCAGATCGGCATAGCCAATGTTACCGCCCGACAGAGCAACGTGGAGACCCGCTGCCACACCCAGGCCCGCCTCGTCCATACACCCCACCATCGTTCCCGCCCCTGCAGCTGCGGCAACGGCGTTCATCCTGATCGCCCGGAGAATACCCCCCGTTTTTGCCAGTTTTATGTTGTACATATCCGCACCGCCGTGACGGATCAGATCAAGAGTGTCTTCCGGACCCAGCACCGACTCGTCCGCCATGACCGGTACACCCGCCTCCGGGTCCTGAACCGACCCCGAGTTCTGCCGCAGCGCGGAAAAAGCATCCAGGTTGTCCTTGCTGCACGGCTGCTCTATGAACTCGGCTCCCACGGCCTTCAGCGTTTCCATGACGGATTTTGCCTCCGGAACGGTGTAACCCTGGTTGGCGTCAAAGAAAAGCCGTATGTCTCGCCCAACCGCTTCCCGCAGCTTGATGAGTTTTTCCCGGTCTTCCTCCTCGTCTGAGCCGCCCTTAATTTTCAGCGTCGTAAAACCGCGACCGATCCACATCCGTGCCTTTTCCAGCACCATCGGCACCGGTTGAATCCCGATAGTCACACTCGTCGGAATGGAATCACGAAACCCGCCGAGAAGGCGGTACAAAGGGAGGCCCCCTTTCTTTCCAAGTATGTCAAAGAGCGCCATATCCACCGCAGCCATGGCAGTCGGCTGCTCCGGTATGTTCCGGTAGAGTTTCCCCACAATCCGGTCGACGGCCAGGGGATCTTCGCCGATCAACAGCGGTATGGCCACTTCATGTAACGCCCGTTCAATCGTCTCTGCAGTTTCGCCGGTCACTTCCTCATCGGGAGCTCCACAGCCAAAACCGACAAACCCCTCATCCGTTTCAATACGAAAAAACACGTTGACTGCGTGATCGATGGTGACGTAGGAGATGGAAAACGGCTCATTCAGCGTCAGCTTGACGGGCCACGCCTCACACGCGGTAATTCTCATGACGACGACTCCCGGACGGAAAGAACCGCATCGACGACGGGATCAAGGTTGTGGGTCAATCCATCCCGAACGGGAAGACCCGTCTCGGCGGCTATCCGGCGGCACGCCTCGTCAACCTCGACCGGCGTCATACCTTCGTGGTTGAGGGTCACCGCGACCACCGGTTTGTCCGACAGGAGTTCAACCGCCTGAATCTGTCGATCCAGGGGGTGCACCGGCGTGCCGGGAATACCGTCGTAGTCCCGACGGGCAGGGGCGTGCTGCATGACCACCGCATGAGGCTGCCCCGCCGCCAGTATCTCAAACCCGCCGGGATAGATCGGGTTCATCAGGCTCCCCTGCCCTTCGATAACCATCACATCGGGACGGTTTGCATCCCAGGCCTCCAGAATTGCATGTTCAATTTCCCCGGCAACAAAGTCATTTATCAAAGCGTCCATGATGACGCCGTACCGGGCCCCCTGCATCCACGCAGTTTGTCCCGTACCGATCAACTCTGCCGAAATACCGCGGTTCTCAAACGCCGCTACCAGTTTCCACGCGGTAGTACGTTTTCCCACCGAAGAATCGGTCCCCAGCATGGCGACCCGCAGAGAGTGGACGGTGCCGATACGGCCGGTGTACCCGTGCAGTTCGCCTCGGGGCGGAGTTTTCCTGACGTCCCGCAGGGTGACACCGTTTGCTTGAGCTGCACGGCTGATAACAGGATCATCAGAAAGGAACGTGTGCATCCCGCAATCCACGTTCAGACCACGGTTAACGGCCTCCAGAATATCAGCGCGCATTTCCGGAGTCAGCGCACCGCCGTCGGGGGCAATTCCAAAGACAAAATGGGTAACCGCCGTCCCGACGGTATCGGCATGCTTAATCGCCCCGTCAAGATCGGAAAAAACAGGTATGCCCGAGGAACGGCCGTCCAGAACCTCCCCGGCGTCGGAACCGGCGTACCGACCGTCAATAATTCCGACAATCCGGTACCGTCGGGTAAACCGGGCAAGACCGTGGGCGGTTTTCCCCCACAACGTGTTGAAGTACCCCTGACAGTAGACAACGGCGTTTCCATCGATCACCACACGACTCCATTTTAATCATTTTGATCATTTTTATCGCTCAGCACGGCACGAGAGAAGCCCGGCCGCTGGACCGCATTCAGATCCCGTCTGAATTATCGGCCGCAGCGGCCGCCAGAGATTCTATTGTGCGGATTTTTCCCTGGCTGACGTGCTCCCGCACCGCCTCAACTGCCCGCTGCGAGTCATGGGCCATGAGGGCGTCCAGAATCGCCAGGTGTTCTTGGGAAACACGGTGAATTACCGAGTCTTTCATGTGCTCAAAACCCTCCGGGAAGTACCGCATCCGCAACGAGAGCTGCTGGATTCGCTGAACCGATTCCCGCAGGATGGGGTTGGGCAGGTGGAGGTACAGCTGTTCGTGCAGTTTCAGATCGCTTTCTATATAGGTGTCAAAGTCGTAGTGACCTTCCAGAATCCACGAGACCGTACGGTGCAGCGGCGCCAGCTCTCCCTCTATACCCAGTCCAGCCGTTATGCCCGCAGCGTGTGGTTCAAGAAGCAGCCGCATTTCCCAGGTGTGCTCAACATCTTCAAGGCTGATTTCCGCAACCCGGGCCCCCTTGTTGGGAATAAGGGTGACAAGGCCAAAACCCTCCAGGCGGATAAGGGCCTCCCGGATAGGAGTACTACTGACACCAAATTCGTCGGCCAGCCGATCGATCTGCAAAATCTGACCCGGCTCGTAGGAGTTCGTCAGAATCATCTCCTTGATACCTTCGTATATCTGGTCCCGAACGGATATCAGAGTCGGTTTTTTGGGTTTTTTCATCGTTATCATATTTCCTCTTAAATCATAGTAGTGAGGATACAAAGTATATTATACGGCCAGCCTCCCTCTGAGCGCAAGGACGGGATTGCCCGGTTACCGTAATCATGGTATCGTTGTGTGTAATATATATCGTGTAGGCGGTATTATATTTTGACAAGTGCTTTAAATCGACACGGAAGTTCGACGACGTCGAACCAAATACCGAAGGGGAAATAGTTGAACAAATCACAAAACAAGACAAACGGTACCGTTGCCGCCGAACTGGTTCGCTGGCTAAAAGATCACGGTGTCCGTCACGTATTCGGCACGCCCAGCGGTGCCTGGCTGCCCTATATGGAGGCGATGAGCACCGGCGGGGTCGAGTTCGTCCTGGTCAGCAATGAAGCGACCGCCGGATTTATGGCAACCGTATACGCCTGGCTCACCGGCGCACCCGGTGCGTGTTACGCAACTATCGGACCCGGCTCTACAAACCTCTCCACCGGGGTTGGAGCGGCTTTCCTGAACAGGGCGCCGGTGTTCGCCTTTACGACGG
>JBAYPC010000275.1:0-4448 GCA_041677905.1 Alkalispirochaeta sp.
CTTTTCAAGACGCAGTTACGGGCGCTTCTGCGAGCGGGAATGCACGGCAACCTGCAGATCATGTTTCCCATGATTTCCGGTATCCAGGAGCTGAACCGCGCCCTGGACATTCTGGAAGAAGTCAAGAACGAACTCGATGCGAAGGGCGTTCCGTTCGTCCGGGACATTCCCGTCGGAATCATGATCGAGGTACCGTCGGCGGCGTTGACATCGGACATTCTCGCCCGGAAAGTCGATTTCTTTTCGATCGGCACGAACGATCTCATCCAGTACACCATTGCCGTTGATCGTGGGAATGAACGGGTCGCGTACCTCTATGAACCGTTTCATCCCGGAGTGATACGCCTGATCAAGACAGTTATCGACAACGCCCATGCGGAGGGACTGTCGGTGGCTATGTGCGGTGAAATGGCGGGCGATCCCCTTGCCACGGTGGTGCTCCTCGGGCTTGGACTGGATGAGTTCAGCATGAGTGCTATGGGTATACCCGAAGTCAAACAGATAATCCGTTCCGTCAGTCTGGCCGAAGCGGAAGAACTGACCGGACGTATCATGGAACTCCGAAGTGCCGAGGATGTGAACCAGAGCGTCCGGGAGTACATGCAGCAGCGCTTCGATTTTGAAGTGTTCTAGAAGTGCTCTAGAAGTCTCCTAAAGGTATTGGTAATTTATAAGGATCGGTGAGTCCAATGTTCAGAATATGTATCGCGGGACGGCCTAATGTGGGTAAGTCCACCCTGTTTAACAGGCTCTACGGTCGTCGTTACGCCATTACCGACAGTACACCCGGTGTCACTCGGGACGCCGTTGCCGTTGAGGGAGAAATCGGTGATATACCGGTGCTCCTGGTAGACACCGGTGGTATCGGTGAGGGTGAACAGGAGCTGGACCGGGAAGTCTACAGTCGGAGTAAAGCGGAAATAGCCCGGGCCGATGTTGTGCTGCTGCTCCTGGACGTCATGGGTATTACCGGAGAGGACGAAGAACTCATCGACCTGGTTCGGCGATCGGGCCGTCCCGCCGTTCTGGTGGTCAACAAGGCGGACAACCCCGAACGGGATCAGATGGTTCCCGAGTTTATGCGTTTTGGTATTCCCGAAGTCGTCTCTATCTCTGCCGCCCACGGCTACGGTATGGACGATCTGGAAGATGCAATACTGCGGCTGCTGCCGGTGGAGACGACCGAGGGGACCGTTTCCGAGAGGGCGGCTTCTGAACCGGAAACTGATGAACCGGCGGCAGGGCCGGTACGACTGGCCATCGTGGGACAGCCGAATACGGGTAAGTCCAGCCTCTTGAACCGGCTGGTTGGAGAAGAACTGGCCATCGTCTCTGAGATAGCCGGTACGACTCGGGACGTGATGGAGGCGGAGTTCCGCTACAAGGACCTGGAGTTTACCGTTATCGATACCGCCGGTATCCGCAGGAAATCGAGGGTTCACGAATCGGTGGAGTACTACGCCGTCCAGCGCGCTCTGGATGCTATCGATGCGGCTGAGCTGGTTGTTCTGATTATCGATGTAACGAAGGGGTTAACCGATCAGGACAAGAAAATCGCCTCCCGTATTGCCGAGCGGGGACGGGGGGTCGTGATTGCGTTGAACAAGTGGGACCTTCTGGAAAGCGGTCTGGAAAACAAGTTAAACGCTATCGTTGACCGGGTACACTTTCTGTTTCCGGTGTTCAAGTACGTTCCTATTCTGCCCCTTTCTGCGCTCACCGGCGAAGGTATTAAACCTCTTCTGGACCGGCTGGTTCACGTCCGGGGTGAATTGCATCGACGGGTTGATACGGGTCCCTTGAACCAGGCGCTACAGCGATGGATGGAGCAGACTCCGCCGCCTTCCGGCAAAAAGCCGATAAAGTTGCGTTACATGACCCAGGTTTCCACTAATCCCGTGCGGTTTGTCCTATTTGTGAATCGCAAAAAGGCCTTTCCCGAGTTCTACCTTCGGTACATCATGAATCAGGTGCGTCAGGAATTCGGTTTCCACCACATTCCATTTTTTATCGAAGTGCGTTGATGGCTCAGTACGGAAGTCGTGATCTTCTGAAACTCCTCGATATCAAGCCGCACGTCCTCCGGTACTGGGAACAGCTCTTACCGCTGGTCCGTTCCGACCGGGACGAATCGGGGCACCGGGTGTGGTCGGCGGCACAGGTGAGAATGTTGTGGCGGCTGCGCCATCTCATTGTGGACCGGGGGATGGCCGTCCAGGCGGCCGGAGAGCTTCTGCTGCAGGAGGGTGAGACGGCGCCGGGGAATGTGAAGGCCCGGCTGGAGGCGCTTCGAACGGAACTTCTCGATGCGCTGCACCGGATTGGGTCGGCCCGA
The DNA here is from genome assembly GCA_041677905.1 of Alkalispirochaeta sp. Lineage (GTDB taxonomy): Bacteria > Spirochaetota > Spirochaetia > DSM-27196 > Alkalispirochaetaceae > Alkalispirochaeta. Next base: position 2,336 of record JBAYPC010000275.1, read on the forward strand.
GGGGAAGCGGGGGCCGACGACGCCGACGACGGGGTAAGCCACGTACCCGGAGTTCCGGTGGGCGAGGACCTCGGAAACAGAATGGGCAGTGAACTCGGAGACGGGGCAGGCCGGCCCCTGGGTGCCGCTTTCCCGTGGACGGCGGTCGGATTCCCCGATGTCGTTGCCGTTGAGTCGTTTGTCACCCCACCGTCACCGGAGACGGTACGGTCTCGCACTACCCGGGTTCATCTGGACCCAAAGCGGCAAGTTTCTATCCCCGAAGGGGCCGGCCTGCACGGGAAGTCCGGGCTGGGGATGGTGTCCGGGGAGCGAGGTGCACCGGTGGAGATCGTCCCGGTTGTGTATCGCCACCTCTTTGCCCATGTCAGGCCCGTGGGGCGGGGCGGGACGAGGCGAGGCGACGTGGGGTGGGGCGGGGCCGCTCCGGGCCCCGCCCCCGAAGCCACGGCAGGCGGGGTGTCGGGTCCGGAAGTGGTGGCGGATACGCTCCGGCGCATTCTTTCCCACCGCCTGGAAAATCCCAAGGGGCTTTTAGGACGGCCGCCCCCGTTGGTAGTTTGCGCTCCCGTATTTGCCCTTGCGGCCTATGAAAAAGTCTTCTCGGAGTACCCTCAAATTGGGGGCCGACAGGTGGTCCTTCTCCCGATACCGGTCTTTCGCTACAACCGAACCTACTGGTTTTCTCCTACCCTAGGAACGCTTTTCGTCCTTCTGTCTCGGCCAAGGACGTACAAAGAAGCAGACTCGTCCATAGGCGACTTTTTCTACCTGTGGGCGGCGGATAGCCCGGATTCTCCGTGCCCTGAAAGTAGGTCTCACCTCCGGCAAACGGAACTGACCGTATTAGTGCACCAGGGGAAGGAAACGACCATGCTTGGAGAGAGTTTTTTGCTGGGTCTTTCCGGGTATGCCGAATCAGATCGACTGAGCCTGCTGAAATTACTCTTTACCGCGGGCAAGTGGTCGGTAGGACCCGTTTTCCCAGCGGTTGAAAAGACGTTTCACCGTGCCGATATTAGGGAAGAGGGATGGCGGTACGATCTGTGGATACGGGACATGTTTACCCTTTGTCCGCAGTGGTTTTCGGTGCCCCGCAGTTTTCGACCGACATTGTGGAGAGGGTATGACTGGAAAATTCAGATGCCGGCGGTTTGGCCGGATATCGATCAAACGAAAAACTGACGAAACAGTCTACCGGAGCCACTGCGACAGTGCTATCCGCAGCCCTATCCAGAACGCCGGTCGACTAACAACCGAAATCGGACGCCCGTGGCTACGTCCCCTTCTGATTATTGGGTGGTTTATCTTCTCTTTCGGTTTCGGTTTCGGTCTCGGTCTGCCGATAGCCGCCGCCGAGGGATATGTCATCCCGGACACCTCCTTTGCGAGACGCTCAGTACTGGACAGCGTGACTGCCCCCGTTCCGTCTGCGATTGAACAGGTCCGTGAATTGATCCGAGTCCCCGGTAGTGATCCGGTCTTTCACCGGACAGAACAGCAGCAGGGGCGACATTACTACGTCTTCATCCCGGCTGGAGATGACGATTTCACCCTGGCGTCTCCGGGGACGTTTATCATCAGACGGCGTCTGGACGATGGTGCTTTCGACCAGATAAAGGTCTTTTTACAGCACGATGAAGGGTCCTATATTCGCCTTTTTCCCCACGGCCGAACGTTACGGATGGACGTGTATATCGCCAATACTCAACTCTACCGGGATGTTCCCGTCGCCATGAGTATGAACCGTGCCATCACCGCTTCGACGGATACACTTCTTCAGGCCGGTGCGGGCGTTGTAGATTGGTCCGTCCTGGAGGTGAACCCGCACCACAGCGGGTATGCCGTAATACGCGGCATGGTGGATCAGATTCGCGGAGCCCTGCCATACTTGCCGGACGCCGAAGACGGGGCGATGGACGCGGACGGGAATCTCGTCTATATCGAATCTCTTCTGTCGCAGGAACAGCTTCCCGGGTTCAACTGCTCCGGTTTCGCCAAGTGGGTTATCGACGGCATCTACGGTCCTCAGATGGGAACATTTCTGCCCATAGACGTTCTACGGGAAAAACATCTTGCATGGCGCGGTACAAGCTGGAGCCGTCCCCTGGAA
>JBAYPC010000276.1:0-4446 GCA_041677905.1 Alkalispirochaeta sp.
ATTTTCAGGTACGTTCCACGTACCGTCCCAGACGAGGGTGTCAGGAATTGCGACGCGGGGTTTTTCACCCCCAAAGAGATTTCCAAAAAACCCACGTCGGTCTTTTTGCACTTCTCTGGTGAGTGATACAAGCTGCCCGTCTCCATCAAAAATACTCAAGTTGTACTCTACAATGACCGCCCCTTCTGCGGGGGCCACAACACTCGAGAACGGGAGCTGCAGCACGTCCTGGACACCGTCCTGGTTTTCCGGTGAAATGTACTGTCGCGGCTGTACCGGGACATCAAGGGTTGGTGCGACATCTTCCTGGGCGCCGCCGGCCATTACCAAAAACGGCGTTACCAAGAAGGCGGTAAACAACAGCGTAATCTGCCATCTGCGTGTATATCGGTTCATAAATCTCCTCACTTCCGGGGGCTCCTTTGAAAATAAAACACCTTGTTTGATCTAATGATACACAGTTTTTCGATATTTTTCTATGGTACACTCCGATTTGATATGAATAAAGGTCCGAAGAAACGCACATTGAGGGAAGAAGAACTGTTCGAACCGGTCAGTCGGTGGCTTATCGGCCAGGGATACCAGGTGTCGGCGGAAGTCCGGAACTGCGATATCGTGGCCAGAAACAACGCCGACCCGGAAGAACTGATAGTGGTAGAGCTGAAAACACGGATGAGCCTGGAGTTGGTAAACCAGGGAGTGCAAAGAAAGGAACTGACCGACAGCGTGTACCTTGCCGTTCCCCTTCACGGTGCCTCCGGGCGGCTGACAAATACCCGGTCCACCCTCAACACCCTGAAACGTCTGGAACTGGGCCTCCTGTACGTCCGGTTTCTCCGACAGGGGACCCGGGTGGAACCGGTCCTGCACCCCCGGGCGTTCACTCCCCGCCGCAGCCACCGCCGACGCATCGCCATTATCCGGGAAATCGACCACCGCTACGCCGAACTGGACCGCGGAGGGCAGCCGTCGGTGACACCCCGCTTCAGCGCCTATCGTCAGCGAGCCCTGCTCACCGCGGCAATTCTCCAGAAAAACGCCCCTCAGCGACCAATGGATATCCGCCGACGCGGCGGCCCCGACGAATGCGGCCGTATTCTCGCCGCCGATCACTACGGCTGGTTTGACCGTGAACGAAGAGGATGGTACAGCCTGTCACCGGCAGGGGTGACGGCGGTCCAAATCTACGCCGATGTGATAGCGGCCATCACCGCCACTATTGATTCCGACTGATTTTGTGTGATAGCACGTCAGTATGAGCTCCCATCTACCGGATGTCCCTACTTACACGGAGAGCCCAGGGCACGGATCACCGGACCACCAGACTTCAACGTTCATTACCGTTACAGCGATATTCGCAAGCGTTTTTCTCCTGGCCGGTGGATCGGCGCTGCAGACGACAGCTGTAACCCTGCGCGCCGGGCTTGAAGGATTTACCGCCCAGGCAATCGGAATCATGAGCGCCGGGTATTACGCCGGAATGTTGGGAGGTTCGTTTCTGGCCCTTCTTATGATCAGGAATGTCGGCTTCGTCCGGACATTTGCGGCCTTTTCATCGTTGGCTTCGGCCACGTCTCTCGCCCACGTCCTGATCATCGGACCGGGCTGGTGGACGGCATTCCGGTTTCTTCACGGTGCGTGCATCGCCATTGTACTGGTGGTGGTAGAAAGCTGGCTAAATGCGTCGACGCCCAATACCAGCCGCGGGCGTATTCTGTCCATTTACGGCATCGTCTTTTTGTCTGCCAACGGGGCATCCCAACCCCTGCTGGCACTTTTCACGCCGGCCCAGTTCAACCTTTTCGGTATCACCTCCATCCTTATCTCCCTGTGCGTCCTGCCGGTAGGGCTGGCTCAAGTAACGGGAAATCCAAAGGTAACGAGTACCACCCTCCACCTGCGGGGAATGTTTCGCAAGTCTCCCCTGGGAGCGTCGGGTGTCATAGTCAGCGGTGCGGTAATTGGCGCCCACGTCACCCTGACCCCCCGGTTTGCCCAGATCCTGGGCCTGAGCGACGGCGCTATCGGTTTGCTCCTGTTGGTTACCGCTTTTGGTACCATTGCATTACAGCTGCCTCTGGGATGGTTTTCGGACAACCGCGACCGTCGGGGCGCCCTGATTCTCAGCTCTGCCGTGGGAATCGTCGCTGCAGTCGGCATGACCTTCGCGTCCGGTATGGGACCGTACCTCCTCACCATGGGCTTTCTCATAGGCGGTTTTGTACTGCCCCTCTACCCCCTTGCCATCACCACCGTCAATGACCAGCTGAAAACCGAAGAGATGATCGAGGCCGCCGGCGCCCTCTATGTGTTCTACGGTCTCGGTTCCATCGGTGGTCCCCTGTTGGCGTCGGCCGGAATGGAACGGTTTGGACCGGCCACGCTCTACCTGGTTATCGCTTTGATACTGCTTTTGTACCTGGGATTCGGCCTGCTCAGACTGCACACCGTACCGGATTTTCTGGTTCGCGGAGCCAAGGCAACGTACCGCAACATACCCCGGACCACTCAGGTCACCCTGTCCATGCTCAGGCGCCCCCGTACAAAAACGCGAGTCCAAAAAAAGCCGGGCCCCCACAAAGCACCTAAAGCACCTAAAGCACCTAAAGCCCCTAAAGCGCCTCAAGCAACACTGACAGGGGACACTGAACAGTGAACACCCTGAGACTCTACTACTTCTTCGTATTTGCGATGTACGCGGTTATCGTGCCGCAATTTCAGCTCTTTCTCGCCGCCCTGGGGTATTCCCCCCGGGAGGTAGGGCTCCTGCTCGGTTTCTTTGAGATATTCGGTGTAGCCGGGCCGATCGTCTTCGGTGCCATTGCAGACCGAACGGGACGGTTCAGAGAACTGAAAATCGCCGGGACTATGAGCGCCGGTGTCGCCTTTGCGGTGCTGCTGTTGGACATGCCCCTTCTTCCGGCACTGTTTGTATCGGGTATTGCGGGGTTTCTCTTCAAGACAAGCGTCCCCCTTACCGACGCCGTTGCCGGTACGGTGCTTCAGGATCCACAGGACCAGTACGGCAAAGTTCGCGTCATGGGCAGTATCGGGTTTGGCGTCACCAGTCTTGCAATACCGCTACTCGGTATCATAAACCCCGATAGCGCTCCGTCCATGCTTATCGCCTTTCTGGTGTCCCTTATCGTCTTCTCCACGGTCGTTCTGGTCGTTCCGCCACCGGTACCGCAGTCCGCACCCGCCCCCGTCCTTGCCTATCACGAGACGCCTGCCGCCCCGGACGCAGCAGTCCCAGCAGTCCCAGCAGACCCAGCAGACACAGCAAGCCCCACAACTGCCGCGCCCCCATCCATTCCGCGCTCCGTGTGGGCCGTCATTGGGGTGGTGGCTGTAGGTAATGTGGCATTTGGAGCGTACAACTCCTTCTTTTCCCTGTACCTGCGAAACACCCTGGCTGTGGAAGCGGTGACCGTCTATTGGGCCATTGGCGCCCTCAGCGAAATACCGATCATCTTCTTTTCAGGACGACTCATCCGCCGCTTCGGCACCGGACCGCTCATGACGGCAGCGGGAATTGCCATGGCCCTGCGCCTGGTGGCCTACGCCCTGAAACCGGCCCTGCCGGTGGTAGCGGTTATACAGCTCCTCCACGCCCTCACCTTCGGCCTGATGCTGAGCGCCGGAATTGCATACGTCAACACCGTCGCACCCCCTGCCCGGCGGGCCACCGCTCTTACAGCGTTCAACGCCCTGGGGATGGGGCTGGCCGTCTTCACCGGTTCTGTTATCGGGGGGTACCTCATCGAGGCGGTCGGCTTTACCGCCATGTTTGGGATCCTTTCGGTGTTCCCCGCCGCCGGAGCGGTCCTGATGTTCCGGCTCACCCGACGGGACCCCTACCTGCGGCGTTGACTCCCGCAGGAGTCCCCGCCCGCCCGCCGTCACTTCCCTACCGCAAGTTCCGCGGCGGCTTGGGCCGGTTTCCCAGAATCTCCTCGATTCGCTCCATCACCTGGGGAGATAGCTTTTCCACCACGTCAAAGGCCTTCATGTTCTCCGTTACCTGCTCAACCCGGGACGCCCCGGTGATCACGGTGCTTACATTCGGGTTTTTTAACGCCCATGCCAACCCCAGCTGCGCCAGGGACGCGCCTACGTCCGAGGCGACCGGCCGCAGCTTCTCCACCGTCTCGATCTTGCGGCGCCCCTCTTCAGACTCGTATTTCTTCCTGATCCACTCGTACCCCGGCAGCGTCAGCCGACCGTCGGTGATCCCCTTCCCGTACTTGCCGGTAAGGACGCCACTGGCCAGGGGACTCCAGATAGTGGTACCCAGCCCGAAATCGCGGTACAGCGGCGCGTACTCCACCTCTACCCGTTCACGGTGAAACATGTTGTACTCCGGCTGCTCCATAGTCGGCGGATTAAGCCCCAGCCGCAACGCCACCTCATAGGCGTGCCGGATCTGCTCGGCACTCCACTCAC
>JBAYPC010000277.1:0-4425 GCA_041677905.1 Alkalispirochaeta sp.
AGCCGTCAACGGTATTCTTCTGGTGAAATTCAAGGAGATATCCTTTGTCATTGTTACCCTTGCGACGATGATCATCTACCGGGGCATCGCCTACATCATCCTGGGTGATCAGGCGGCCGGTGACTTTCCGGAGTGGTTCGGGTTTTTTGGTTGGGGCGAAATCGCGGGAATACCCTTTATTCTGATTGCGTTTGTCTTCTTTACGGTGATCTTTGGTCTTCTGCTGCATCGAACAACGTATGGACGCTCCGTTTTCGGGATGGGGTACAACTCCACGGCGGTCCGCTACTCCGGAGTCGACACCGATAAAATAGTCTTCTGGGTCTTCACGCTGAATGGGCTTATGTCGGCGGTCACCGCAATTTTTCTGACATCCCGTATGGGAAGTACCCGGCCTAACGTTGCCAACGGATACGAGCTTGAAGTAATTGCCATGGTCGCTCTCGGAGGCGTCAGCACCAGCGGCGGAATCGGTCGGATCGGAGGCCCCGTTCTGGCAATATTTATTATCGGTTTTCTGAGCTACGGTATGGGACTGGCAAATCTGCAGGCACCAATCGTTTTAGTTGTTATCGGTCTCCTGCTGATTTTCTCGGTGCTGGCGCACCGGGTCCGCTTTAGACAGACGAAAAAAACGGCCGTGTAGCGTTGCTACGAAGGTCGAAAAATTACAGGAGGTGTGGATATGAGAAAGATTGTAGTCTTCTTACTCATTGTTGTTCTGGTTCTTGGCATGGCTTCCGCGGTATTTGCCGGAGGAAAAGCCGAAGAGACGGGGCCGAAAACGCAGCGCCATGCGTTTGTGTTCAAGAACACGGGTAACCCTTACGGCGAAAAACAGATGGATGGTTTTCGCGTGGGTATCGAGGAACAGGGGTACGAGGCGATCCTGCGTGCACCGGACCAGCCGACCGCAGAGGCCCAGATTCAGATCATTGAACAGCTGATTGCACAGCGGGTCTCGTCAATTACCATTACCGGTAACGACTTTGACGCCCTTACGCCCGCTTTGACCCGGGCGATGGACGCGGGTGTTGTCGTTCTGTCGGCAGACTCGGCGGTGGCTCCGGAAGCGCGGAAGACCCACATCAACCAGGCAGACTCGGAGATGATCGGACGAACTCTGATTCAGGCAGCCTACGACATGGCCGGTGGTGCCGGAGATATCGCCATTCTCTCGGCAACGAGCCAGGCGTCAAACCAGAATCTCTGGATTGAGTGGATGAAAAAAGAGCTGGCCGAGAACAAAGACAAGTACTCCAAGCTGAAACTCGTGCGTGTAGCCTACGGCGACGATCTCCGGGACAAGTCGGTCAGCGAAACGGAAGGCCTGTTGCAGAGCTTCCCGAATCTGAAAGTGATCATCGCACCGACGACTGTCGGTATTGCCGCCGCCGGACGGGTGATCACCGACCGTGGTCTGATTGGGAAAGTGGCTATAACCGGTCTGGGGCTGCCTTCGGAAATGGCCGAGTACATCGAAAACGGCGCCTGTCCCTATATGTTCCTCTGGAATCCCATCGATGTCGGATACCTGTCGGCATATACGGCAACGGCATTGGTGGACGGTGATATTACCGGTGCAGCCGGTGAGACCTTTGAGGCCGGTCGCCTTGGTACCTACGAGATAGTCAAAGCCGGTGACGGTGGTACAGAAGTTCTCCTTGGCCCTCCCTTCCGGTTTGATCCCGACAACATCGCCGAATGGAAGACGGTGTACTGATTCGAGTTGAAGTCTGAGTTCCCCTTCTTCGGGAGGGGACACCTTAACTATATGTGCAGGAGAGACAACATGTATGTGAAGCCGTCGGACGGCGATATTGAGCGTGCCTACCAGTGGGCCAGGGAACGCTATCACCAGTTGGGTGTGGATACGGTCGGTGCCCTTGGACGGTTGGCCCACATTCCCATTTCTATAAACTGCTGGCAGGCCGATGATGTAGGTGGATTTGAGGGGGCCGGGGAAATTACCGGTGGCGGAATTATGGCCACCGGTGAGTTCCCGGGCAAGGCTCGGAATCCGGCTGAACTCAGAAAAGACTTTGAGTTTGCCTATTCCCTCATTCCCGGGTCCCACCGGTTTAACCTCCACGCCAGTTATCTTGATGCCTCCGACAAGAAGGTGGACCGGGACCAGATTGAACCGGCCCATTACGCCGGCTGGTCCCAGTGGGCAAAGGACGTTGGAGTACCCGTTGATTTCAACCCCACGTTTTTCTCCCACCCGCTGGCAAACGGCGGGTTTACCCTGGCAAGTAAAGACCGGAAGATCCGGGAGTTCTGGATTGAGCACGGAAAACGCGCTCGGGAGGTATCTGCGTACCTGGGCCGGGAGCAGGGCTCTCCGTCGCTGAACAACTTCTGGATGCCCGACGGTTACAAAGATGAACCTGCCGACCGGCTTGGCCACCGAGAGCTGATGATCGCCTCACTGGACGAGGTTTTTTCAAAAAAATACCCGATGACGGAGACGATCGATGCGGTGGAAAGCAAGCTCTTCGGCATCGGTTCGGAATCGTACGTGGTGGGTTCCCACGATTTTTATCTGGCGTATGCGCTGACCCGCAATATCGTGTTGACCATGGACGCCGGTCATTACCACCCCACCGAGTCAATCGCCGAGAAAATCACCGCCATTCTGCCGTTTACCGGCAAACTGATGCTCCACCTCTCCCGGCCCGTCCGATGGGACAGCGACCATGTGGTCATCCTGGACGATCCGACGCGGGCGATCTTCCGGGAAATCAAACGGGCGGACGCCTTTGACTCTACCTATCTTGCCGTTGATTTCTTTGACGGCAGTATCAACCGCATCGGTGCGTGGGTCGTCGGTATCCGGTCGACCCAGAAGGCGGCACTGTCGGCCCTGCTGGAACCGACGGACCGACTTATTGCTGCGGAAGAAGAAGGTGATTTTACTACCCGCCTCGCCCTGTCCGAAGAGTTGCGCACCCTGCCAATGGGAGCCGTCTGGGACAAGTTCTGCCTGGAAGAGGGGGTTCCCCCGGGGCCGTCCTGGCTGGATAATGTAGCCACGTACCAGAAGGACGTTCTGGCAAAACGGGGGTAGTTGTGACGGTGGAAAGTGGACAGGCTGAATCGAGAGGGCTGGAAGAGATAATCGGGATATCCCGGTACTACGGTCGGGATTCCGAATGGGTGATAGCCGGCGGTGGAAATGCGTCGTGGAAAAACCGGGAGACCCTGTGGGTGAAGGCGTCGGGAACATCTCTGGCGGGGGCTTCCCGGGCGACCTTTGTCGAACTTGACCGGGAAAAACTGGCGCCCATGTGGAACAAGGAGTACTCCCGGGAAACCGATGAACGGGAACGGGAAGCGCTGGCCGATCTGATGTCGGCCCGCGAAGCAGGGCAGACGCTGCGGCCCAGTGTGGAAACGGGGATGCACGACGTACTGCCCCAGGCGTTTGTACTGCACACTCACCCGACTGTGATCAACGCGGTGACGTGCAGTGCTAACGGCGAGGCGGTCATGCGGGAAATCGCCGGGGGCATACCGCTGCTTGGTGACGGGATTATCTGGATTCCCTCGATCAACCCGGGGTGGGTGTTGAGCAAGCGCATTTTTGATGAGGTAAAAGTGTACCGGGACCAGCACAAGGACAACCCCCAGGTGGTGGTCCTGCAGAACCACGGTATCACCGTTGCCTCAGAAGATGTCGGTGACATTCACCTGATGCACCGGAAACTGGGAGAGGCGCTGCTGCAGAAGATGTCCCGCGTTCCTGACATGGGAATTGCAGAGACCGACCTTACCGTCGCTGCGGAGGCGGCAGGCGCGATCCGGCACGCTGCAGGGGACGGGGTGGTAGTGCTCTTTGAGGCTCCCGGTGAGGTGCTAAAACGGGCGTCTGCAGCTGAAACGATGGCGCCGCTGATGCGGCCCTTTTCACCTGATCATATCGTCTACGCCGGGCATAAACCGCTCTACCTGGAGAGTGTTCGGGATATTGGTGACCGGTATCGGGAGTACGTCCAGGCCGAAAAAACCGCACCGAAGATAGTTGTTCTGAAAGATGTCGGTTTTTTTGCAGTAGGCGGGAATCCCAAAGTTGCCGAGTCGGCTCGTATGCTCTTTCGGGACGCCCTCAAGATAGCCCGGTACGCCGAAAACTTCGGCGGTCCCCAGGGTATGCCCGATGCGGAGATTGACTTTATCCGCAACTGGGAAGTGGAGCAGTTCCGGGCAGAGGTGAGTCTGAAAGATTGAAGGTTGGGTCATCTGATAGTGCTTATACAGGCACAGTCGAAGGAGTTGCTTGTACTGGTATTACGATTACCTAAGGACATTGTGTTCCCCGCCCGGAAGTCTTTCCGCGCCTTGCCACGGCTGATTTCCACTCCGCGCCAAACGGCACCTCCGGCGGATAACCGATGGAAGTGCCGTGGGCGAAGCGAGGAAACC
>JBAYPC010000278.1:0-4411 GCA_041677905.1 Alkalispirochaeta sp.
GTCATCCCACTGCGGGTATTGGCGTATCGGAACAGGATTTCTCTGGAAATCTCTCACATACTCACCGACGGCACCGGTGCGCTGACCTTTCTTAACGGCCTGTTGGTAGAGTACTTCCGGTTGCGCGGCGTCGACGTCGACCCGGACGGCACACTGATCGATCCCCGAGGAGCGGTTGACCCCGAAGAGTACGAAGACAGTTTTCGGACCCACTACCGCAAGGGAATCCCGAAAGCGTCGAGAACGGACCGGGCCCTCCACTTTGGGGGGAAAGCCGTCCACCCGCCGGAGTTCTACGTCACCGAAGGCACCGTTTCCAGCAGTGAGCTGCGCAGGCTGGCCAAAGACCGCGACGTCACCATCGGAGAGTTTCTTACCGCCCTCATGATCGATACGGCTCGAATGGAGATGATCGCCCGGGGCCTGCCGCCGAAACCGATCAGGGTTGCCATTCCTATCAACCTGCGCCGCTACTTTCCGTCCCGGACCATGCGGAATTTCGTCCTCTCCGTGGAACCGGGGATCGATCCCCGCCTGGGGGAGTTCGATTTTGACGATATTCTGGCCAAGGTGCACCACTTCATGAAGATCGAACTGGACAACCGGTATATCCGTCGGCAGATCGTTCGTAATCTTCGAGGTGAATTGAATCTGTTTATCCGGATAGTTCCACTGGTTCTGAAAGACCCGGTGCTCCGATGGATGTACTCCGCCTTCGGTACAAGTCAGTTTACAATAGGTTTTTCAAATCTGGGGAGGGTGACGATTCCGCCGGAGATGAGACCCTACGTGACTTCGTACCAGTTTATACCCCCGCCCCATAACAACGCTCTGAACACCACATCCATCTCCTATGGCGGGAAGACAAAAATCGTCTTTGCAAGCACCATTCACGACCGGTCTCTGGAGACACGGTTTTTCAGGCGATTACGAAAAATTGGCCTGGCCGTATCGATAGTGACCAACAGGAGGTAACCGATGGCGTATTGTCCGCGTTGCGGAGTAGAAGTTGAGGATCGTCTGGACGCGTGTCCCCTGTGCGACACCCCTATACCCGCCGACGTCAGGGTGGACCCCAGTCAGCCGCGAGACTACCCGGACGACGTGATACCTCCAAAACCTATGTACCGTCCCCTGACCGCCCGACAGAAACGGATGTTTTTTCGCGGCGGACTCGTGTTTTTGGCCTTCTTTCCCATATTACTGACGACAACCCTCGATCTGTCCCGGAACGGTTCCGTCACCTGGTCGTACTTCGTGATCGTTCCAATAGTCGGAGCGTTGGTAATCGCCTCGCTTTTCGTACAGTTCGGCAGAAAACCGCTGGTTTCGGTAACGGGGACGCTACTGACGGTGATCGCTGTACTGGTAATCGTGGGTCTTCGGACGTCGGCGCCGGTACTTGCGGCGGTTCCCTATTTTGTCGTCGTATTTGTCTTGCTCGAATTACTGCTGTTGTATCTGTCGGGAGGGGGACGTCGTCCGAGCGGTATCGTTGCCATGACGGCCCTCGTTTTGACCTTGTTGATTTCAGGTATTGAGGTCATCGGCAAAGTTCAGCAAAGGGACTTCGTTTTTGCCGTTGGAGGAGACAACGGCTGGTGGTCACTACCCGTTGCAGCCGTGTTGTTGCCAATTGCAGTCTTTTCCCTCTATCTGCAGAGTGTTCGCCGGAAGGGTCTTAATCTGGGCGGTTTCTTCTTTCTCGATCTGACGGTGATGCTGGTGTTTCTTGACGTGACGATCACCGGCGGGGTGGGGTGGTCCATTGTGACGTCTCTGGTATTCATACCAATTTCGGCCATCCTGTACGTCCTCCACATAGCGCTCTTTAACGACACAGACTGGCGGAAGGCCCTGCACCTGTAACCGTGATCCCCCCCAACCGGGGGTTCCGTCTTGACGAAAAAAGACGATTTCACAATGATGTACCCAGGTTGTCGGTCGTCGACCGACAGGGCCAGTCAGACTGACGGGGATACACATGGACAGAATTGCAATTACAGGAATAGGCGTTATTTCTTCTATCGGGACAACAGCAGATGCGTTCTGGAACGGACTAATCAGCGGCACGTCCGGGGCCGACCGGATCCGTTCATTTGACACCACCGGGTTCAAAAGCACCATCGCCGCGGAGGCAACCGATTTTGACCCCGCCCTGTACCTCTCGACAAAACAGGTCCGGCGGATGGCCCGGTTCTCCCAGATGGCAACGGCCGCAGCCATACAGGCCGTTGAGAGCGCCGGGATTCACCTGCCCGACCTTGCACATACCGGCCGAATCGGAACGGTTATCGGGACCGCCGCCGGTGACTACGTCAACCTGGAGGAACAGCACCAACGACTCCTGGAGCGGGGCCCGGGATACGGACATCCCCTGGCAGTACCGATGATCATCCCCAACATGTCCTCGGCAAATGTTTCAATAGCCCTGGGCATCACCGGGCCAAACCTCGGTGTCGCCTCCGCCTGTGCGTCCGGGGCCCACGCCATTGCCACGGCGGCTATGGTACTCCAGTCCGGCCGGGCCGACATCATGCTCGCCGGCGGCGCTGAGGCGGCGATTACACCGCTGACCGTCAACGCCTATGGGTGTATGGGAGTGCTGACCTCCCGAAACGACGACCCCGCCGCAGCGTCCCGTCCCTTCGACCGGGACCGTGACGGATTTCTCATCGGCGAGGGCGGAGCCGTTCTCGTCATGGAGCGTGAAGCCGACGCCCGGGGCAGAGGCGCCCGGATACTCGCCTGGCTCGCCGGAATCGGCATGACCTCAGACGCCCACAGCGTCGCCATACCCGAACCCGACGGCGCCGCCGCCGCAGAGGCAATGACCCTGGCCGTACAGGATGCCGGGCTGACCCCCCGGGACGTCGACTACATCAACGCCCACGGAACCTCCACCGGCGCCAACGACCGCACCGAGACACTGGCCATAAAACGCGCCTTCGGCGACGTCGCCTACCACCTGGCCGTGAGTTCCAACAAATCCATGGTCGGACACACCCTCGGCGCCGCAGGGGCAGTAGAAGCAGTCGCGACCGTTCTGACAGTCCAAAACCACATCCTGCCGCCGACGATCAACTACCAGACCCCCGATCCCGAATGCGACCTGGACTACGTTCCCAACACCGCACGAGACCTGAACCAAAGCGGGGGCAAAAGCAGGCCGATAGCGGCGCTGTCAAACTCATTTGGATTCGGCGGCCAGAACTGCTGCCTCCTCTTCCAGTCGCCCTGAGGCGCGGCCCTCCGGTTAAGGCCGCGCCGCCGCCCTGACGCGCCGCCGCCGCACCGCCGCCGCCCTGACGCCGCCCTGAGGCCGCGCCGCCCTGCCGCGCCGCCGCCACACCCCTCACACGTACCCCTGGTCGATCATCGCCTCGGCAACACGGATAAACCCCGCCGTATTCGCCCCGTCGACGTAGTTCCCCTTCGTGCTGTACCGCTCCGAGTTGTGCAGCGTCAGCTCGTGGATACGCTTCATGATACCGCGCAGCTCACTGTCCACCCGCTTCCGGTCCCACCGCTGACGGGCACTGTTCTGCGCCATTTCAAGACCGGACACCGCAACCCCCCCGGCGTTCGTCGCCTTGGCCGGCCCAAAGAGCACACCCTTGTCCTGAAAAAGAGACACCCCCTCCTCAGTGGTGGGCATGTTTGCCCCCTCCGCAACCAGAACGACCCCGTTCTCCACCAGATTGGCCGCATCTTTCTCGTTGATCTCGTTTTGCGTGGCACAGGGAAAGGCACAGTCCGCCTTGATAGCCCACATCGGGTTAAACCCCTGCCCCGACTCTCCCGGAGCTCCACCTTTCACCGGGTAGTAGTGCGCATCAGAGTACGTATCGATGTACTCCGCAATCCGCCCCCGCCGGAAAATCTTCAACTGCTTCACAAACTCCAGCTTCTCCCGGTCAATCCCGTCGGGATCGTGGATAAACCCATTGGAATCAGAAAACGTCACCACCTTCGCACCCAGGTCCAAAAGCTTCTCCGCCGTAAAAATCGCCACATTACCCGACCCCGAGACCAGACACCTCTTCCCCTCTAAAGACAGCTTCCGCGTCTCCATCATAAACTGGGAAAAGTAGATCAACCCGTACCCCGTCGCCTCCGGCCGAATATGAGAGCCCCCCCATTCCAGCCCCTTCCCCGTAAAAACACCGGTAAACTGATTCCTGATCCGCTTGTACTGACCAAAGAGAAACCCGATCTCCCGACCACCCACACCGATATCCCCAGCCGGAACATCCGTGTTCTCCCCAATATGCCGGTACAACTCCGTCATAAAACTCTGACAAAACCGCATCACCTCAAGATCACTCTTCCCCTTCGGGTCAAAGTCGGAACCACCCTTACCACCCCCCAGACTCAACCCGGTAAGACTGTTCTTGAAGACCTGTTCAAA
>JBAYPC010000279.1:0-4398 GCA_041677905.1 Alkalispirochaeta sp.
CGAGTCCTTTGCGGCCCTTGACCGCCCGGCACAGTCGGTGTTTCTGGACATAGACCGGGTAGACGCCAACTTCGACCGCTGGCTCGCCGACTGGGAGGCGGTAATGCGGTGATCCCGGCGGCCACAGGAAGAACCATGCAAAAGACGGTCCTCTTCGGAGGACTCGCCGCCTTCTTCATCCTCTTTTTCTTTGGACCGGTGGGCACCGTTTTTTTCCGTGCCGCAAAAGGACTTTCTGCCGGCGGAGTGTGGACAACCGTCGTCGATATCCTTCGGTCCCGGCACGTCCGCTCGGTCATCTCCTTTACCATCGGACAGGCCGGCCTCTCTGCAGCCCTGGCAGTACTGGTCGCCCTGCCCGGCGCCTATCTCATATCCCACTACACCTTTCCGGGACGACGGATCATCTACTCCCTGTCGCTGTTGCCGTTCGTCCTGCCCAGTATCATCGTCGTCGTTGCCATGATCGGGTTTTACGGTAAAAACGGCGTGATCAACCGCCTCCTGGGCACCGACTACAACATGGTCTACAACCTTCGAGGCATCATCATCGCCCACGTCTACTACAACTTCTCTCTTGCCATTCGTACCATCGCCACCGCCTGGACCGGCATCGACAGACGCTACCGCGAAAGCGCCGCCAGCCTGGGCGACTCCTCGGCGGGCATATTCTTTCGGGTAACCCTGCCGCTGCTCCTCCCTTCGGTCTTTACCAGCTTCATACTCGTCTTCATCTACTCATTTCTCAGTTTTGGTGTCGTTCTCGTCTTCGGCGGCATTTCCTATGCCACCTTTGAAGTGGCCATATACCGGGAGATGTTTCTCAACCTCGACATCACCGCCGCGGCGGTATACGCCTTTCTGCAGCTCCTCTTCTCAGGTCTCTTCATCTTCTTCAGCAGCCGCTCCATCCAGTGGGCCCGGGCCGGTGCGGTGGACACAAAGAACTCCCTCCCCCCACTCAAATCGGCCCGCCCCGTTCCAAGAGCCGCCCTGAGCTTCTACATCGTCCTGCTGCTGCTCTTCGTCCTGGGACCCCTTACCACCATGATTTTCCGGTCATTCACCACCAACGCGGGAACCCTGGGGCTGGAGAACTTTCGCCAACTCCTGATGCCCGGCGCAGCCGACCGAAACGTCCAGAGCGTCCTCCGCAGCACCGTCGGCGGCGTAGTCGGCCGCAGTTTTCTCATCGCCGCCGCCAGCGGCACCCTGACCTTCGTCGTCGCCACAACCGCCGCCCTAAGCCTCAGAGGCAGCGACCGCACCTGGCTGGACAGCGCCCTGCTGATACCCATCGCCATGTCCCTGGTAACCGTCGGCCTGGGACTGCGCCTCCTCTGGGGAGACCTTCTGCCGCCCCTGCTGCTGGTGATCATCGGCCAGTTCTTCGTGGCATTTCCCCTGGTCTTCCGGATCATCCGGTCCGGCGTCGAAGAGCTGAGTCAGCGAATCGTCGACTCCGCCGAGATCCTGGGCGCCCGGCGACTGCGGGTCCTGAAGGATATCGAACTGCCCCTGCTGCGCCGAACCCTCTTCAACGGCTACGCCTACGCCCTTGCCCTGCCCTTTGCAGACCTGACCGTCGTCATGGCCGTCGGCAGAGGGCGAATCGCGACATTTCCGGTGGCCATATACCGGTTAATCGGTTTTCGAAGCTTTGATCTGGCCCTGGCAATGGCAGTACTCTATATCCTCGTCTGCTTTGCCCTCTTCTGGATCATCGACACCACCTCCCTGCCCAAAAACGTTTCACCCAATCCGCCAAGGAGATTACCCGGATGATCACCTTTCAGAACGTCACCAAGACCTACCCCGAGTTCGACATGTCCATAGACTTTACCATTCAGGACGGCGAACTCGTTTCCATCCTCGGCCCAAGCGGCAGCGGCAAGACAACCACCCTCCGCCTCATAGCGGGCTTTGAACAGCCTGACGGCGGAAAGATCGTAATCAACGACCGGGACGTCACCGGCCTCAGTCCGGCGGAACGGCAGATCGGCTACGTCTTCCAGGACTACACCCTATTTCCCCACATGACCGTTGCCGCCAACGTCGGCTACGGCCTGCGCGTGCGCCGGCGCCCGGCGTCTGAAATCAACGCCAAAGTCCGGGACCTCCTGGACATGACCGACCTCTCAGGCTACGAAAACCGGGACGTAGCCACACTCTCCGGCGGCGAACGCCAGCGAGTCGCCATCGCCAGAGCCCTTGCGGTCGACCCGGTCCTGCTGCTTCTGGATGAACCCTTTTCGTCCATTGACGAAGTCCTCCGCAGAGACCTCCGGGACGAAATAGTCCGCCTGCAGAAACGCCTCGGCATTACCGTCGTCTTCGTCACCCACAGCCGACAGGAAGCCCTGTCCATCTCCGACCGCGTAGCCGTACTGGACAACGGCGCCGTCATCCAGTACGAAGAAGTAGAAAAACTCTACCGGGAACCCAAAAACGCCTTCGTTGCATCCTTTGTGGGAGAGGCAAACTTCCTGACCCCCGCCCCGGGATCGGCCCCGTTGTTACTCCGGCCCGAACAGCTCCAGATCATCGGCCCGGACGACCCGTTACCCGGCCTGAACAACCCTGCCGACAACACAACAGACCACACAGCCGTCATACCCGCCGTCATCGAGACCCACCAGTTTCTTGGCGCCGTCCACCGCTACGCCTGCAGCCCCAGGAACCACACCCATCCCGACCTTATCGTCACCGACACCCGCCGATTCCCCATCGGCACAGACGTGCACATCACCTACAAAATAGCCGACGGATACCTCCTGCCACAGGAAGACCGACAACGACACCAGCACCAACAGGGGATTGACCGGAAATTTCCAATAGAATAAGTTTACACCATCCGAAACGTCCACCGAGACGCGCCCCGGTAGCTCAGCAGGATAGAGCAACTGCCTCCTAAGCAGTAGGTCACCCGTTCGAATCGGGTCCGGGGTAAGGCGAACGCTCCGCGTTCGCCGACTCCAAGGAAAGAACACACCTTTACTGAACGCGCGACAGGCGAAAGCAAAGCTTTTGCCGTAAGCGCCCCCAAACCCACTGAGCGACAGGCGAAAACAAAGTTTTTGCCGATAGCGCCCTAAAAATAGAAAGCCCAAAAACCCCATGAGTACGGAAAACATCTGGTGTTTTTCTAACCGCTGAATACGTTCACAATCCTACGGTTTCACAGCAAGATTTTCCCAATTACCTCGTTGTTTACATGTCTTCAGCGGAAATCAATATCATCATCGAGTTTTCGTGCGTATCCGGTCCTTGGCTATCTTCCAGTCCTCGTAGGACAAGGCATCATTCTGTTCCCTGGCGTCTAAGACATCACGGTGCCAATTCGGAGACGGAACGGTTTCGGGCTGTCGACGCAAATCGGCCCAGATTTCTTCCATTGCCCGAAGTTTTTCTTTGACTGTCATCGTATCCAGTGGTATTTGAACGTTCATCGCCCTATCTCCATAATAAATGGTAATCCAAAGACGACCACTATACAATGTGAACTATCGGTGCAGCACCGACATGGCAGTTTCCGGCGCTTTGTCAATAATCCTAAGAAGGGCCCGAGCAGTCCCTGCGGGATACCGACGCCCTTGCTCCCAGTTTCGCAACGTATCGACAGATATTCCGATCCTGTCCGAAAACTCCCGTTGCGTCATTCCGACTCGAGCCCGGACACCACGAATGTAATCACCCATATCCGCCATCGCCTCTTCGTTGTCCTGGTCAATTTGACTCTGAATTTCCGCGTCGGTCGTAGCTTCTACTCGATCTGGATCAATCCTACCCTTGGGAAAGGACGCTGGGTCACTTCGATCAACCGTTACTCGTACCTCTTTCATGGTCCTCTACCTCTCTTGAATTGGCTTTCCGTGCGGATATGATTCGTGTCCGTGATTCTCGATGCGTGAATACAACAACGAACAACCTACCGTCAATCCGTCCTCGTAAAATGAATCGAGCCTCACCGTATTCCCAGCGATCATCGACAAACACTTGTCTTGCCGGATCTGCGAACGCACGTACCGCATACGTGAAATCAAATCCCCGTTCTGCAAAGCATCGATTGCTCTTTGCCGAATCCCATTCAAACTCCACAACCATAGAGTAGTTCAAAGGACGACAAATATCAAACCGATACCAACTCCTACGCCGGCCTGTTCGATCTGACTTTGGCTTTCCACACGGAGATGATTTTTAAACTCGTTGTAAATTCTGTCTTGAAACTTGGGCTCACTGCAGATGACCCACGCGCTGATGCGCCACACCGCCGCGACGGGGAGTATCCCCGGAAAGGAAACTATATGACGATTACCCGAAAACTGATCGAGCAGATGCGCTCCGGCGGACGGATACGTATCGACCCCGATCTGGAAGAAATGATTCTCACTCACTACG
>JBAYPC010000280.1:0-4376 GCA_041677905.1 Alkalispirochaeta sp.
GATTGGATGTCTGCCCTTTCGGCTGGCTTTGTATTTGGCCGGCGGGCGGTGCCGACGAGTTTTTCCGGGCTCTCCGGTGAGGCCCGGGGATGTGGACGGTCTTATTCTCTCAGGCGGCAGGGACATTTTTCCGCTGCATTTTAGGGGAGCGGCAAAAGAGGGGTACCGCTACAACCATCGCCGGGACGAACTGGAGTTGTGGTGGGTTGACCAGGCGAGAGCGCGGGATATGCCGGTCCTTGGGGTGTGTCGGGGCGCCCAGTTGATGGCGGTTGCCCACCAGGGCTCCCTACACCCGGCGGTGCGGCGGGCGTACCGGAACGCCCGGTATCCCCGCCATCCGGCATCGGCGCTGTACTTCAGAAAGGTGATCTCGTTGCGGGCTTTCTCACGGATTCGCGGGATTATCAGGGCGGCTACGCTGCGGGTGAACTCGCTCCACTCTCAGTCTATCAGGCACGCCGGCCGGGGGCTGGTGGTAACGGCCCGGGAAGATAACGGGGTGGTCCAGACGATAGAAGACCCCGGGCGGCGCTTCTTTGTGGGGGTGCAGTTTCACCCGGAGCTGCTGTTGTACCGGCGGGTGTTCCGGCGGATTTTTACGGACCTGGTGGCTGCGGCCGGGGAGCGCCGCGGACGGTACTTGATTACGGTACGCCATCGCTCGGGCGAACTCCGGTGAATAGTTTGTAAATTGTCGGCTTGTACAACCAACGCCGGACGTGTTTTGGCAGTGCGAAGATTGGAATTGGGAAACAGCACAAGTACAACGTCGCCGCGTTTACAGGTTTGCTTTTGCATTGTCATAATCGTCGTAAATATCCATATCGGCGTCGTTCCAATCTTCAAATGACGCGAGGGACGCGCGCAATTCTAAGGCTTGGGATTGATCGATGTCTTGGGCCCGCAGGTCAATTTCGTTAGTACCGATGAATGTGACAATCACCGGCGTCTCATCAGGTACTTGTGTGGGCGCCTCGCGGAACACGATTTGTCCATTGCGGTAGGTGCCTTCGATACTGGTAAGCATGGTAATTCCCTCCAATGCTATTATACCAAAATTCAACGTGCGCGACTTCCAAACGGTACGCCGCCATATCGATACAGTGCGGGCACGCGAAATGGGCCCCCCGATCCGGTAGTGTGCCGGACAGAACGGACCACGGGCACAGCGGAACGCAAGTTCAATATACATTGATTGAAAAATGGTGAGACGGAAACGGGCGGGAAACTTGACGGTCCCGATGGTTGGTGTTACAACGGGGAATCTAATCATTATCTCCACATCTCAAGGAGGGTCTGTACTGTGAAACAACAACAGGAACAGTGGGGTAGTCGGGTCGGGTTTATTTTGGCGGCGGTTGGTTCGGCGATCGGTCTGGGGAATATCTGGCGGTTTCCGTATATGGCGTTTGACAATGGGGGTGGGGCGTTTCTCATTCCGTATTTTGTGGCGCTTCTGACGGCGGGGATTCCGATTATCATCATGGAGTTTTCTCTGGGGCACAAGATGAAGGGGGGCGGTCCGCTGACGTTTGCCAAGTTGAACCGGAAGTTTGAGTGGATTGGCTGGTGGCAGGGGCTGATTTCGTTTGTCATTGCGGTCTACTACGTGGCGGTTATCGGCTGGGCGATCAACTACATTTTATTCTCCTTTACTCTGGCGTGGTCGGGCGAGCCAGTGGCGTTCTTTACGGGGCAGTTTCTGGCGATGAGTGACGGGCCGTTTCATCTGGGCGGGATTCGCTGGCCGATTCTTGCTGCGGTGGTTTTTTCCTGGCTGGTCAGTTTTGTGGCGCTCTATGCGGGGGTTAAAGAGGGTATTGAGCGGGCGAACAAGGTCTTTATGCCGCTTCTGATTGTCCTGCTTTTGGTCATTCTGGTACGGGGTGTGACGCTGCCGGGTGCGGCGGATGGTCTGGAGCTGCTTTTTAAGCCTGACTTCTCGCAGATTCTCAACGGGAGTGTCTGGGTGGCGGCGTACGGGCAGATATTTTTTACGCTCAGTATCGCCTTTGCCATTATGATCACCTACTCCAGCTATCTTCCTGAGGATTCCGACATTGTGAACAACGGGTTTATGACGGCGCTGCTTAACTCGGGGTTCAGTATTCTGGCAGGTATCGCGATTTTTTCGATTCTGGGGTACATGATGCACGTTCAGGGTGGTGAACTGCCGGAGAATCTGTCGGGTGTCTTTTTGGCGTTTGCCACGATTCCGGCGGCGATTAACCAGCTGCCGACGATGAGTGTTCTGGTAGGGGTGCTTTTCTTTCTTGCTTTGACGTTTGCCGGGATGTCGTCGTTTATCTCTATAAATGAGGTGGTGGTACGGTCGTTTGTGGACAAGCTGGACGCGCCGCGGAAGAAGGTGGTTGTCTGGTATACGGTGATCGCCGGTCTGGTGAGTCTGATCTTCACGACGGGCGCGGGGTTGTACATCCTGGATATCGTCGACTACTTCATCAACAACTTTGGTGTCGCTGTGGCGGGGCTTGTCGAGGTGATTGTGGTGGGGTATCTCTTTCGGCTGTCCGACCTTCGGGACCACGCGAATGCGACGTCGGATTTCAAGATTGGCCGTTGGTGGGACCTTATGATCAAGGTTGTGACGCCGGTTATCCTGGGTCTTAGTGTGATTCTGAACTTTGTTGAGAACTTCTCGGCGAACTACGGCGGGTACGGGACTCTTGAGGTGTTGGTCTTCGGCTGGGCGGTAGCTGCTCTGGCGGTTGTAATCGGGTTTGTCTTTGCCCGGACGAAGTGGGCTGATGAGGGGGTTTTGTGATGTCTGGTGGAGCAATTGCGTTTATGGTCTTTGGTATTGTGATTACCTGGGGCGGCGCGGCGGTCTGTATTTCTATTGCTATGAGGGCGAAGAAGTAGAGAGGGTGCGGGTGCCCTCAAGTCTGGGCGGGCCCGGCTGGCGCCGGGCCCGCTTGTACGTTTGTACACACTTGGCGGTAGAACCTCCACCGCCTATTTTCTTGCTTCGTAGGTCGTGGCGCTATAGGTAGTCGAAATCGTTTTGTTATTGGTTCCGTCCTGGGTGTAGGTAATCGGTTTCGAGTAGTTTGCAGCTCCATAGACCGCCACAGGGTCGGGGTTTGAAGTTTCGTTATACAACTTGCAGTAAACCGTGGGGTACACGTCGTACTGGTTCCCACCGGTGCCTTTCCAGATTTCTGCCGTCGGTCCATCAAGGGTTTCATCCCACACATGAACGGTGACCGTTGCTTTCCCGTCGATGATTTCGGCGTAGTTTACCCCAAGAAGCCCGGCCGCAGTATTCGGATCAGAACCGCTCACCATCACCCAGACATAGAAATAATCAGGATCCTCGTCGCAGATTTCCGTGTATTCCGCTATCGACACCGTCAACTGTCCATCGCTGGCGTCACTACTGGTAAAGATATCACACCCCGCCGCCAGACCAACCAGCGCAACCGCCAGCAGACACACAAGACCAATCCACGTCCATTTCATACCGTTATTTTTCATTTTGTGTTCCTCCACCCATATCATGGTCCCGGTTTCCGTCAAAAGCGTCCCAGAATGCAAAGTGGGACGTCATTATTGCGTCATTTTTAAGAAGTTTCGATTGGACAGCGCAGGGGCGGTTCCCCTACACTGAAAATATGGACGTACTGGAGCTGGCCGTCGGTCTGGGAGTAGTCCAGGGATTACTTCTGCTGCTTCTAATCGGCCTGCGTTTCCGCCGCCGGGAAAATCTTTCTCTTGCGCTGTTGTTGCTGGTGTTTTCTGTCCGTCTGGGGACCATACCGACCTGGACCGTCGAGACAATGCTCGCCCACCCGTGGCTTCTGCCGCTGGTGACCCCCCTGCCCTTTCTCTTTGGTCCCCTTTTGTGGTGGTACGCCCACACTATCGCCGATGATTCGGGGCTGCCGCCGCCGGGGCATCCGCTGCTCCACGCCCTTCCCTACCTGGTAGACCTTGTCTTTACAACGGCGCTGGTCGTCCTGCCCGGCTTTTCCGGCGTGCTTGATCACGGCACCTACCCGGACATGATCCAATCAATATTTGCCGGTTCTCCGCCCCTGCACCTGGTCGTCCGCAACGGTCTGAAAGTGGTTGTTAATGTGGTCTATGTGACACTGGCGATTCGCCTCGCCTTTGGGAAAAGCCCGGCGTCTATTGCAACACCGGCGCAGCGACTCTGGTTACGGCTATTTGTCGTGACACCGGTGGTGTCTCTGGCTTTTTTCGGCTATGTGGCGGTCCATCCAATGCCCACAGCCGCCCTGGCCCGGGGAGCCGAGACGCCCTTTACCGTTCTGGCGGTGGCAATGGCCCTACTCATCTACGTCTGTTCGTTCCTGATGTTAATGGCACCGGAGATACCGGCGCACTGC
>JBAYPC010000281.1:0-4367 GCA_041677905.1 Alkalispirochaeta sp.
CGCTATTTTCAGCATTCCCGTGTACGTGGGTATGCACAAGCAGGGCTACTCCCATGAAACCAAAGGTCCATCCATGGGGGCCATTTCCAAGGTCTTTCTCCTGTTTACCCTCGGATTTGTCGTACCCCTGGCAGTTCTCACCCTTCCAGCTACCAGGATCGTCGGGTGACCAACCGATCCACACCGTGCCGGATTGCCTGACTTGCGGCGTTATACGTAGCGCTGATAGACACACCCAGCCCCGCGTTGACCACGTCGTGTAACAGGTGAGTGCTGAGTTTCACGTATGCCGGCGCGTTGATCTCTCCTTTCCGGTCCCGTAACAGCAAGGCCGACAGCTCAAACCGCTGGTTCAGAGCTGAAATTCGGCGGGTGATACCGGGAAACACCGTGCGCACCACCTGAAAGAAAAGTCGGTGGTACTCTTCATCCCGACTAAGAATACGACGGATCTGCGTGTACCGGTCCCGCCGTACCAGTTTGCGGCCACTCCCGGTTGTATGAGTTTTTTCCGGGACCAGTCGCCTCAATAGCTCCCGTGTCTCCGGGTCCTCAAACTCCTTGTCCGCCGCAATCAGAAAGAGCGCCGTCGCCGCGGCGTTGCGGGCAAACCCGCTCAGCCGTGATTCCCCTGTCAACTCCAACGCCACCAACCGCAGAACCCGAGGTACGGCACTGCGGATGATCCTACCGTGATCAAGACTGCTCTCCTGTAAAAACCCCCGGCCGGCCCCGGCAATCGCCTCCAGCGCATCGTCCAGTAACTGCAGAACCCGCACCAGCTCCCGGTACAGTTCATCCCGGTTCAGTCCCTCTACAACACCACGGGCGGCCGCCTCCTGCTCTGCAGAAAGAACCGACAGCGACCCCGCCCGCCCCAGTTTTTCCCGCAGCTCCCGGACCCGCTGCAGCTGCCGGTCCTGCGGAAGCGCCTGGCCCCCCTGACGGTCCCCCTGCTGGCCCCCCTGACGGTCCTCCACATGCAGCACCCCCTCCAGAAACCCGTCCAGGTCCCGCAGATACCCGTCAACAGATTCAATCCCCGGCGTATGGGTTATGTAATAGGCAATGAGGTTCAGACCCTTCGGCCCCACCGGAATCGCCGCCACCGACGCCCGGACCAACTGGTCAAAGACCAGCCCCAGAGTCTCCCGCAGCTTGCTGTAGACCGTAACCGAGGCATCCAGCTCCGCCTGCAGAAGATTCAACGCCGGATCAGGCGGCACAAAGGCGATATCCGCCAGCCGCGCCGCCTCATCCCGAGTAATCTGCAGCTCCTCGCCCACATACCTGTTGTAATTGGCGACAACCGAACGCGGATCAAACCCGCTCTCCCCGGCCGGTTGATACCGGTTGTGCCAGACCTGCACCGGCAAGTCAGGACGAATCTCGAAAACACTGCGAAGATACCCCCCCGCAGACACATGGGCCGTCGGCTCCGCATTTGTCACCAGAAGAAGACTGCCCACAAACGGTAAAAAGTCCAGGTTTTCCGCCGCACTGATCCCCGCCGGCATATCCCAGACCATCACATCGTACCGCTCAACCATTTGCCGGGCAAACCGCCGAAACAGCAGAAATTTCCGCCGACCATCGTCCTCCAGACCGCCACCCCGAGGAAAGACAACATCCAGATTGTCATTATAGGGGATAACAAATTTCGACAGCCCCCCCGACACCCCCGGGTCCGACAACACCCCCTGCACATCCCTCTCAGGAACATCCAGAATAACCACCAGATTCGAAAGAGGGTCCAGGTCCAGCAGCCCCACCCGTTTTCCCTGCCGCGCCAACAGCAGCGCAATATTCAGCGCCGTCGTCGACTTCCCCACCCCGCCCTTACCGGAGCCCACCGCCACACTTCTGTTCCTCAACTCCCCAAGCAGATCAGCCGGAAAAGTACCTACCCGCTCCGATGTCACACCTTTCATATCCATGATTATACTATCGGAAAATTATAATTTGAACTTACGTTCCGCTTACGGTGGAGCCCGGTCCGCCGGCGGCGGACCGGGCTCCACCGCTGCTCTCCACCGTTCAGCCCGGCCCCACCCCGCTCACCCGGTTGTAATCGCAGGCTCAGGCAATCCTGTCTTACCTCCCCGTATACCTTGTGCAAAAAATTGTCACGAAGCGATCTTTCATGTATAATATTACATATGGCTAGGAAGACAATCACACTGGAGATTGATGCGTACGAACGACTCAAACGCGCAAAACTATCTCCCCAGGAGTCATTCTCTTCAGTTGTCCGTCGTGCTCGTTTCGACGCCGGCACCCCAACCATAGCCGACTTACTCATCTACATGAAAGATATCTCCTTGCAGACTCAACCTGTTCTTTCCGAGTCGCAACTCAACGTTTTGGAAGCAACCCAACAAGAACCACGGTATTCTGATTCCAAGTGGCATGATTCTCTTTGACACGACCGTCCTTATTGACCTTGAACGAGAAAGCCAACGTGGTACCCCGGGACCCGTGGTATCATTTCTCCAATCCATACCAGAAGAACACCCGGCAATCAGTGTCATTACGGTGGGAGAGTTTGGAGAAGGATTTGTAGAGCATACCTTTGAGGCGTTTTCTTCCCGCCTCGTCCCGTATACTGTCATCCTGATCGACGAACGTATCGCCTGGAGGTACGCGCTCATCTCCCGAGAAGGCCGTTCCAAGGGCATACGAATTGGAGACAACGACCTATGGATCGCAGCAACTGCTATAGAGCACCGACTCTGCGTCCTGACCAGAAACACACGCCACTTCAATAGGATCACCGGACTGCTGGTTCAGGAATATTGATGAGGCCCCGGTGTAATTTTCGTCCGAACTCCCCCAGTCCTCACCGTTGGAGTGAAAAAGACAGACTGACCTCGGGAAGTACCGAAAGTGGCACGGCACCTTCAAGACGTTTCCCGACCGGCGGAGCAAACCGCGCTCCTTCACGAAGGTATACAATCAGGTCCAGAGTATCCGGGTTGACGATCCAGTACTCGACGACGCCGGATTCCTCGTAGATCTGCTTTTTCTCCGTCTGGTCCTTCCACGCCGTAGACGCCGAGAGGACCTCTAAAATCCAGTCTGGAGCGCCAAAGATCCCCTCATCCCGGCATTTGGACTCGTCGCAGACGATCATCAGATCAGGCTGCACCACCGTATCGGCGCGGTCGTCGGCGGCGTCGGGAAACGGAAAGACATCTACCGGGGCAATGAACGGTTCACACCGGTGCCCGGCGAGCTGAACGGAAAGTTGTGTCGCCAGGTGCATAACCAGCCGCTGGTGTTTCAACCTCGGTGCGGGGCTCATGGAAAAGGCAATCCCCCTGATAAGCTCCCACCGCTGGTCGTCACCCCACCCGCGCCATTCCTCCAGGGTGTACCGTTTCCCCGGTTGTATCGCACTCGATCCTCGTGTCTCCATCAGTATCTGCACCTCCACAAGACATTATACACCTTCATCACGACCCGTGCGGCGATGAACCAGTTTAACCTTTTCAATTACCTGAAACCTTGGTATCATTGGCAGCATCTCATTACAGTTCAAGTTCTTTAAGGAGGACTATTCATGAAGCGAGTTACTTTAGTCATACTGGTGCTGATCGTAGCGGCCGGTTTCGTGTTTGCCGGCGGCGGACAGGAACAAAAGGCGACGGGCACCCAGGACAACACCCCCACCATCCGACTACTCACCGACGCCACCGGTATCGACGACAAGTCTTTCAACGCTGCCGCATGGCGCGGAATTGTGGAATTCTACGGCGATACCGTGGACAAACCCACCAATAGAGGCAAGTACTACGACGTGGTGACCGCCCAGACCCAGGACATGTACATCCCCAACCTGAAGCAGGCCGCCGATGAAGAGTACGATATCATCATGGTTACCGGTTTCACCTGGGCCGATGCACTGGGCGAAGTTGCACCTCTCTATCCCGACCAGAACTTCGTTATCGTTGATGTTGACTGGGTAGGACAGCCCAACGTCATGGAGTTCATCTACAGTGAAGAGCAAGGCTCCTATCTGGTAGGCCTTGCTGCGGCGCTGCAGGCAAAGGCGGAAAAGATTTCCAATCCCAAGTTCGGCTTCATCGGTGGAGTTCCCGGCGCCACCATCACCAAATTTGAAATGGGCTACGTCCAGGGTATTCTTTCGGAGTTTCCCAACGCCGACATTATCGATTACTACGCCAACGACTGGGGCAAACCCGAATTGGCAAAAGCCCAGGCAAAGAACTGGTATGACAGCGGCGTGTATGCAATTTTCTCTGCCGCCGGCGGGACAGGCAACGGAACGATCGCACAGGCGAAAGAGTACCGGCTGCAGGGCAAAAACGTCTGGGCCAACGGCGTGGACAGTGATCAGTTTGAAG
>JBAYPC010000282.1:0-4367 GCA_041677905.1 Alkalispirochaeta sp.
TGGCAAGATGTGCGACGGGGAATATGCGTTCTGCGAGTGGCGGGGAGTGTCTCCTCTGCTCTATGTGCAGATACGAAAACAGACTGGGCTAACCGGTCGGCAGATCATCGGGGCGGCGTTCGACGTTCCTGCTGAGAAAATCAATTTGCACACTTCCGGTCGTATGACCGGGGTAAATACAGACGGCGGGAGAGACCGCAAAAATGGGAGGGTCAAATAATGACCACTGTAATTATGGAAGGCCGTGTCGGTGATGAGATCACGGCTCAGGGAGTACGCGAAGAGCTTGAACGGGCAAACGGCGAAGATGTTCTCATCCTGCTGAATAGTCCCGGCGGTTCAGTTTGGAGCGGCTACAGCATCCACGATGCAATCCGGGCTTATTCTGGGCGCGTCACCGTCAAGATCGTCGGGCTTGCCGGTTCGATCGCATCATACATCATGCTGGCGGCGGACACGATCATTGCGCAAGATCAGGCATCGGTCATGGTTCATGACCCGAGCTCGATCACTGCAGGCACTGCGGACGATCACCAGAAATCAGTCACGGTATTGGAAGGGCTTGCTTCACAGCTGGCTCAGGCATACGCAGGCCGAATGGGCATCGATGCAGCAGAAGCCCGCGACCTCATGCGGGCAGAGACTTGGTATTTTGGCCAGCAGATCGTCGACGCTGGTTTGGCCGACTCAATGGAGGAATCGCCGGTCAATGCTTATACCGACCGTCTGCAGCTGGTTGCCATGGCGCGGAGTAGCTTCTCTGCGACGCCGGATGCGTCATACGAACAGGCGGCGGCGGAGATCCTCGACATCACCGCAAGCAGGCTTTCACCGGAAGACCGGCAGGCGGCGCTATTCGCGGGGATGACGGCATCGGAATACCGGCGGTACACCGGCGGCGACCCCTCCGGCCCTCTCCCGGCAGGGATGAGCGAGGAGGACGCGGCTGCAGCGCGAATGATGCGCATGGATTACAGCGAGTATCAGAAATACAGCAAGGAGGCGGTTCGATGAGTGACACCCAGGACGTGGTTTATTTCCGGTTTGCCAAGAATGGTGTGGTGACGAAGATACGCGGGCGGATGGCCGACGGATACGCGCGGAAGGGCAAGGGCGCGATATTTCTGTGCGCTCCGCCGAAGGAGATCGTCGAGCAGATCACAGCCGACACCCAGGACAAAGAGGAGGCGGCGAAATGACTAAAACACAACATCTGATTACGAAAATCGACCAGCTGGAAAGTGAGTCGGTCGCGACGTTTGAGAAGATAGAGCAGTTGCGTCAATCGCTCTCCGACAGCTACGGCAGCGGCGGCGATAGCGCAAAAACCCTTGCCGAGCTCCGGGACGCCGAGGCCCAGCACACGGCTATGGTGGAGTCACTTAAGCGACTCGACAAGAAACTGCATGACGTGTCGGTGGCCGAGAACGCCGAAAAGCGCTCAGAGCTCAAGCGGGAGACCGAATGTCCCGTCGCACGTTAATTGAGACAGAAGTAGGTTCGTATTCTCAGATTACCGAAGAAAGACGAGTAGAGTTCCCGCACTAATTGAACCGATAAAATAACGGGGATGATGGTGTTTACGCACCGATCACCCCCTAAATCCACTACCAGGGGTTAGCTCCCTGATACTGTATCTGTCGGTCGATTATAATGAAGTTTTCAGACTCGGGAAAGCGTTTCAATGGCAGCGACCTGGCCGGTGTCCGCGATGTGGAGGGCGTCGGCTTTGGGGGCACGGGTTCGTAGAACGGTATTTTGATACGGTATCTGAACGGATCCCCCTGAAACGATGGCGATGTCCGGACTGCCGTGCAGTACATACCGCCCGTCCTGAAAAATATTGGCGTAGATTTCTCGCAGACCGGGACGCGATTCTTGACTCCTTGAGAAGCAAGGAACAACGGAAGCGGTGGTTGCCGCAGTACTCACGCCAACGGCAGCAGTACTGGTGGCGGGGGTTTCGCATCCAACGAGCACTTCTCGGTATACAGGTATCGCCGGCGGATCTCGCCGAACGCGGCTATATCCCAGCCACGCACTCGCTCATATACCGTGAGGTCCGTATCTTTGATCACGCTCCCCACCCGATCTTTGCGTGTACGCCACCGGTTCGCGGGCCATAAACTACCCGCATGATGGAGGTAGTTTCATGGACAAGGAACTTGCTGAACGTATTGCGCTCTTTCGTTTCGGGGTGATCGCTCCGTTAGTGGATCGTCGTCTCTCCCGAGGAGAACAGGAACAAATTCTGGAGGATATCTCCAGGGGAACCTGGCAGATTCCCGGTTCCACACGAACCACGATCGGCCGCTCAACAGTATTGAAGTGGCTCACGGGGTATCGCAAAAGCGGGAACAATATCGAATCGCTGAAACCGCGCCGCCGAAGTGACACCGGCAGCACTCGCAGCATTGACGAGGAGACGGGGCTGGCTCTCGTCGAACTCAAGCGGGAACACCCGGAATACTCTCTGGAAGCCCTGCTTACCATCGCACACCGGAGACGGATCGTCACCGCTGACTTCACCGCCTCCCGGCAGAGTATCTACCGACTGTTCGCCCGGCACGGACTGAATGTCGTCAACAGGACGCCGGTTGATCGCCGCAGGTTTGAGGCGGAACTGCCCAACGATCTGTGGCAGGCCGATGCAATGTATGGCCCGAAGATTCCGGTAGACGGCGTGATGCGCAGAACCTATCTGTTCGCCATCATCGACGATCACTCGCGACTGATCACCCACGCCCAGTTCTACCGGAACGAGACGATCGACTCATTTTCCGACTGCCTCCAGCAGGCGCTTGAGAAGCGAGGGCTTCCTCGGAAACTGTACACGGATAACGGCTCGTCATTTCGTACTCACCAGCTCCGCTATACCTGCGCCCGTCTCGGTATAGCCTTGCTCCACTCGCGTCCAGGGATCCCGGAGGGTCGTGGAAAAATTGAACGCTTTTTCGGAACTGTGCGCTCCCAGCTCATGCCGTTACTGGAGAATGCCAACGACATCAATGAGCTCAACGCACGCCTTCGCCACTGGCTCGATACGGTGTATCACCTGCGAACGCATTCCTCAATCGCCGCGAAACC
Source organism: Alkalispirochaeta sp. (assembly GCA_041677905.1). Lineage (GTDB taxonomy): Bacteria > Spirochaetota > Spirochaetia > DSM-27196 > Alkalispirochaetaceae > Alkalispirochaeta. The sequence goes on from JBAYPC010000282.1 coordinate 3,088, forward strand.
ACTGGAGCGGTATCTTGCTCATCTCCACGCATTACGAGCGGCACCCCGGAATCTGCGGGAATACTTTCGCGTGCCTGCCAACAGGAAAGTCGACAAGGACCGCACCATAAGTCTCAACGGCAGGATATTTGAAGCTCCCACCGGCCTCATCGGTCGCACGGTAATGCTGCTGTACCACAAAAACGATCCTCTCAAGGTCGAGGTGTTTCTCGACGAACGTTCCTGGGGTTTTCTTACTCCTCTGGATCCACAGGTCAACGGACGCGTGCGGAGAACCGCAAAACAGAATGTAGAACTCGATGCACCCGATCAAAACGATGTTCAGCCGAACTACGCCGGTGGCAGCCTCTTTGGAGGAGGTCAGTCATGATTTCGTTGACCCACGCTTTCGGCCTCTCCGCCGAGCCCTTTGCCCAGGATGTCCCCACCGAGAAACTGTTCAGCATTCCCGGTCTTCAGGCGTTCCTCGACCGCTTCGATTACGCTGTTCGTATCGGTGCCGCCTCCATTATTACCGGAGATGTCGGTACCGGCAAGAGTACCAGCCTTCGCGCCGCTACCGCTCGGCTTCACCCCACGCAGTATCTCATCGTGACCCTCGTCGCTTCTTCCGGATCGGTCCTTGATTTTCTCAAAGGTCTCGCTTTATCCCTCGGTGCGCCGGAAGTCTCAAGTTCCACCACCCGGCTGATCCGGGACATCCGACAGCTGCTGTCCACCGTGACCGCGAAAAAACAACAGCCGGTTATTGTCATCGATGAAGCACAATTGCTGCGTCTCGAACTTCTGGCCCAACTGCACGCCCTTACCCAGCTTCCCTATGACCAGAGCCCCCTCGCTCCGATCATCCTCAGCGGCCAGAACATCCTCGTGGACCGTCTCCTGTTTCATACGTCGCGGCCCTTTGCCTCCCGGATCGTCGGTCGCACACTACTCCAGGGACTCAGGCGGGACGATATGCACAGTTATCTGGCCCATCACCTCGCCATTGTTGGCGGCAATAGCGACCTGTTTACCGATGACGCGGTGACCGCTATACATCAAAGCTCCGGTGGTCTTCTCCGTCGGGCAAACGCTCTGGCCAAAGGCGCCCTGCTTGCCACGGCTACCGAACAGGCTCCCGCAGTGACCGCTGAACACGTCCGGTTGGCCTCAACCGAAATCTTCTGAGCTGCTTGCGCCTGCCGCATACTGAAACGGTACCGGCAGGCGTCCTTCTCACTTATTCTGGAGTCCGAAATAATCTGAGACATTATTCTCGTTTAATGTGAGACGGGACA
>JBAYPC010000283.1:0-4352 GCA_041677905.1 Alkalispirochaeta sp.
CCGCCGATCCGGGCAACGGTGTCGCTGTCGCGCATGGTCGATCGCAGGCGCTGGGCGGTTATACGCAGGACGGTATCGCCTGCCTGGTGTCCGTAGGTGTCGTTTATATTCTTGAACCCGTTGAGGTCGAGGTAGATCAGGCCGGACAGTTTTTTTTCACGGTGGGCGGTGGTGAGCATCACCTCAAAACGGTCAAAGAAGAGTTTTCGGTTGGGGAGTCCGGTGAGGTCGTCGTACAGGGCGAGCCGTTCCAGCTCCTGTTCCGCTACCTTTCTATCGGCGATGTCATGACCCACGTAGACGACGCCTATTTCCCGTCCGGCGTGGTCGGTCAGGGGGGATGCGGAGATGCTCATGATGATTTCCCGGCCGTCGGCGAGAACCCACGCCCGTTCCACGTCCCGAAAGAAGGTGTTCTCCGGTACAATTTCGTCTGCGACCATTTCCATGGACTCGGCTACCTCATGGAGGTTCCGGTTTACCAGTTCCGGTGGCCGCCATCCCAGTACTTCATGGGCGCGATCGTTGGCTATTCTGATGACGTTACGGCGATCGACGACCATCACGGTGCTGCACAGTGTGTTGAGAACTGTGGCGGCGGCCATCTCGGGAGTGATATCGACCATGCGAAATCGGAATATGGCAACTCCTGTTGCCACTGCAAAGAAGGCGAGGGGAATGTAACCCAGTGGATATATGTCCACTCCCAGGGCGGGCAAAACGTCAATAAAGGCGATGTAACTGATCACTGTGGCGACGATCTGCCACGTCAGGCGGCGCCGGTCTATCGGGTCGGACTGACGGCGGTATTCCCGGATGTACTGGACGAGCACATAGGAGATGACCAATCCGCTGAAGAGGAGAAAGGTTATACCGACGGGTCCGTACTCGGAAAACTGTCCCCAGGGGGCGCGGTAACTTCCGATCAGGACCAGGTCGGTCCCCCAAGCGGCTGCCAGATGGACTGCCATCACGACGGCTACAACCCGTTTTATCAGGGTGGACCGGTGGGTCCGACCCAGGACTTCGATAGAGGTACCGTAGAATGCCAGGGGCAGCGCGGCGACGCCGATGTGTCCCACCCGGTCCCAGAAGAGGGACAGCTCAGTGGGGACTACCGCATAGGACAGGCCGACTCCAACAGCGTAGAGGCCGACTGTTGCCGCAAAAAAGAAGTACCACCAGCCGATTCGGGAGCCCTGCGCCCGAACGGTGACAAAGAACCCGAACAGGGTCGTTACTATGCCGGTGGCGATTACCGAAATAGAGAAGGGTTCAAAGGCTATAACGGCCGGATTGAAGAGCATCTCTCCCTGAAGTATAGACCATTCACACCCTGGGCGCCACAAAGAAAAACAGCGCCGTTCGGTCTACTTCAAGGCCGGCTGCATCAAGGCCGCCTGCCGTTACCAACCGCCGGACGCACCCCCGCCACCAAAGCCGCCGCCACCGCCGGAAAATCCGCCTCCTCCGAAGCCTCCACCGCCGAAGCCGCTGCCTCGATACCGGGAGGAACCTGAGCGTCTGCCTCCACCAAGCAGAGACCCCAGGAACATGGCCTGCCAGAATCCACCGTACCGGCGCCTCCGACCAAAGGCACCGACACCCATGACGAGAAATACGATAAATCCCGTAAAAAGGAGTTCCCCTATGGCCTGCCCCGCCGAACTTCCCCCGGCGGCGGCGGATACCGCCGGCAGTGCATCCGGGTCTCCAGCGGCTACCTGGCCGATCACCTGGACCGCCTCGGATATGCCGCGCTCAAAATCACCGCGCTGAAACCACGGCTGCAGCACTTCTCTGATAATGAGTCCGCTCTTTGCATCGGTCAGGACCCCTTCAAGGCCGTATCCCACTTCCAGGCGGATCTTCTTTTCGGCAGCCGCCACAAGCAAGAGCACACCGTTGTCGCGGTCTGCCCCGCCAAGTTTCCACTGGTCCACGACGCGTATGGAGAAGTCCTCCAGGGCGTCTCCTTCCAGAGAGGGAACGGTAAGAACGGCGATCTGCGCCCCTGTGGACTCTTCCACCGATTGGAGGTAGGCGGTAATTTGCTGTTTCGCCGAGGAGCCGATCATGTTGGCGTTGTCTACTACCCGTCCGGTCAGAGGAGGTACGTCCAGAGCCGACAAACCTGTCGGGGCGCCCAGAAAAAGGACACCCGCCAGAACAAGCGCGGCCGTTTTGATACGATGTGTGGCCTTGGCCCGCAACGTTATGTTTGGTTTCAACTCTTGGTGTAGTCCCATCACGACCCCCTCTCCAGTTCAACCGGCCGGTTGGCCAACTCGTTGGTGTCACGCTCTCGGGGCGGGATTTGTTCCGACAGAATCACCCCAACCTGACGGACGGCTTGCGCCAGCGCCTCACCGGTCCGTCCGGCGGTGATACCTGTTATCAGTTCGGCCACCACCGAGTCCCAGCGGTCCTGGGCGACTTTTTCAGAAATTCCCCGGTCTGCAATCAGCTCCACCCGGCGTTCCAGAATGGACACGAAGATCAGCACACCCGTGTTGTCCACCGTGTCGTAGGCACCGGATTCCATGAAGTGACGGCGGGCGCGGCGGGCGACCGCCTGAGCCATGGCGGCCTTGGACAGAATGAGGCGGTCCAGCGCGGGAATCTGAAAGAGGAGGTAGGCGACCACGCCGATAACCATGGCGGCGGCACCGATAAAAGTAACGAGCAGCCACGTTTCGTACTTCCAGAAAAGTCCTTGCAACAGTGACTCAAAAGGGTCGGCAAACTGGGTCAACACCACAAACGCGACGGCACCAACGGCAATAGCCCAGACCAACTCCCGAAACCCGTAGTCGTCACTTTCGGGAATGACCGCTGTGGCAATTTCGCCACCAGTTGTCGTTTCGGCTTCCGCTACCGCCGCCGCAATAGCCTTGGATTCCTGTTCCGTCAGAATGGCCATTAGAACTGTACCTGCGGGGCCGATTCCGCCCCGGTCTGGGCGCTGAAGTACTGTTTGGATTCAAATCCGGTCATGTTGGCAATGATCATCCGGGGAAACTGGCGGATGTAGGTGTTGTAACTCTGTGCCGCTTCGTTAAAACGGCGCCGTTCCACGGCAATACGGTTTTCCGTTCCTTCCAGCTGGTCCTGGAGAGTCAGAAAATTCTGGTTGGACTTGAGGTCCGGGTAGTTTTCCGTCACCACCAACAGGCGCTGCAGGGCCGACCCCAATTCGGACTGGGCCTGCTGAAAACGCGCAAAGGCTTCCGGGTTGTCAAGGAGAGATTCGTCCATCTGCATCACTCCGCCGGCCCGGCTGCGCGCTTCGGTAACGGCGGTCAACGTTTCCTGCTCCTGCGTTGCGTATCCGCGCACCGTTTCCACCAGGTTGGGGATCAGGTCAAAGCGGCGCTGGTACTGGTTTTCTACCTGTGCCCAGGCGGCGTTTACCCCTTCTTCCCGGTTTACCATGCCGTTGTACGAACTGGTAAAGCCGGCATAGACGATCAACACCAACACCACGATGACGGCGATGACGATAAGGGTATTGCGAAGTGCTTTGTTCATATATTCCTCCAGAAGGGACAGGGTACACTATTCACGGCTTTTCGTGGAACAGTTCCTTGAGTCCGGCCGCCAGGGGTGGACGGACAATTCCACGATCGGTGATGATTCCGGTGATGAGATCGGCCGGGGTTACATCGAAGGCGGGGTTGCGTACCTTGATGCCCTCCGGGGCGGTACGGCGCAGGCCAAAATGGGTCACCTCGTCGTCACCCCGTTCTTCGATGACGATATCCGCACCCCGGGGTGTGTCGAAGTCGATGGTCGAAGCGGGACTGGCCACGTAGAAGGGGATGTCAAAGTGCCGTGCCAGAATGGCGACTCCCAGTGTGCCGATCTTGTTGGCGATATCTCCATTGGCGGCCACCCGGTCGGTCCCTACAATAACCATATCGATCAAGCCCTGCTGCATGACAAAGGCGGCCATGTTGTCGGTAATGGTATAGACATCGATCCCGGCCTGCTGCAGCTCCCAGGCGGTAAGGCGGGAGCCCTGAAGCAGAGGTCTGCTTTCATCGGAGTACACCGAAAACCGCACACCTTTCCGGTGGGCCAGGTACATCGGCGCCGTTGCCGTCCCGTAGTCCGATGTTGCCAGACGTCCCGCGTTACAGTGGGTGAGAATTCCCATACCCTCCCGAATCAGATTCACCCCATGTTCGCCGATTTTGCGGCACAGTTCGATGTCTTCCCGGTGAATGGTCTCGGCAGTCCGGACGACGATTTCGTACAACCCCCGGCCCGACTTTTGCGCCGCCTCCACCGATGGCACCTCCGATGCGACGGCGGCAGTAACCCGTTTCAGCGCCCAGCTGAGGTTGACG
>JBAYPC010000284.1:0-4342 GCA_041677905.1 Alkalispirochaeta sp.
AAGCAGAGGAACATACCTATTGAAAAATCTACGCTCCTTTACTGAGACAACGTTGGTCGCATTTCTGGGAGTTGCTGTTTTTGCGTTCCTGAATATGCCGCTTCCCTGGTTGATTGGATCACTATTGGCGACGGCGATCTGGCACATTTCAACCCAGAGAAAACTGACCTGGCCGAGTAATCTGAAAGTCATTGCCATGATACCCCTCGGGTATATGGTCGGTATATCGTTCACCAGGGAAGCCCTTCTGGAAATGCGCGGCTACCTCCCGTCGATGGTGACAGTGACCCTTTTGACGATTGCTTTCAGCCTGTTTTTAGGTTGGGTGTACTCCAGGATAACCGGTCTCGATCTGACCAGCTGTATCATGGGAAGCATACCCGGCGGACTCTCCCAGATTATGATACTGATTGACGAAATTGAGGGGTTGAACCCGACGGTTATCATGTTCCTTCAGAGTATGCGAGTCATGATGATCGTTGTTGTGCTGCCCATTTTAACGGTGTACCTCTTCGGAAATAATCCGGAAATCGTGTTGCAGCAAGACATATTCGATGCAGTCGTTTGGAGTGATATGCCCTGGTTTGCCCTGATTCTGTATCCCGTACTGATGTTCGGCGCCGCCTGGCTTTTCAGTCGGCTTCGCGTCCCTACGGCGGTACTCCTTGGGCCGATGGTGTTAACCGTAGTACTTACCTTTAACGGATTCGCCACGCCGGAACTCCCCGGGGCAGTCGTTAAGGGGGCACAGTTCTTTATCGGTGTGCATATCGGACTCAAGATGCGCCCCCGGGATCTGCCGAATTGGAAAGTAATTACCCTTTATACCTTTATCGCCGTGGGAGTACTTATCCTCTTTGGGTTAGGACTCGGTTTCGCCTTGGCCCATATCTACGGTATTGACTACCCCACAGCTCTGCTGAGTACGGCTCCGGGTGGGATGGTCGAAATGGGGATAACGGCCATTTCAGTCGGCGGTGATGTGGCCGTGATTACGAGTCACCAGCTCTTTCGACTTCTCACAATCCTGGTAGTTGTTCCTTTTTTCTTTAAATGGTTTTTGAAAGAACGGGTCAAAAAGCAATAACGAAGTTCAACTGGTGCTCTGTACCGCCAAGTCTAACAGCGTTTTTTCCAGTAATTCCGCTCCGTTAACGATGTCTTTCATTGGGGTGTACTCGTCACGATTATGACTTAATCCATCTTTTGATGGAACGAAGATCATTCCTGTGGGGTAGTACCGCGCCATATTCATCGCGTCGTGGCCACCCCCACTGGGCATGGTGGTATAGCTCAGTCCCATGGTTTTACAGTTGGACACGATCACGTCCTGTATTCCTTTATCAGTCAACACAGGATCTTCGTGGGAAGTTATCTCCCAGGTTATTTTCAGTCCTCGTTTTTCGCCGACTTCCGCCGCGCCTTCTATCAGTCGGTTGAATACGATCTCCTTTGACTCTTTGTGAATCCCTCTGATATCGACTTGGATTTCCGCATAGCCCGGTATTACGTTCATGGCGCCCGGCTTGATATTGATGACCCCTACCGTACCCACCGTATCTTGATATGATTCCGACTTTGCCGCCTCTTCCAGGAGCAGTGCAATCTCGGCGGCACCGAGCAGGGCATCTTTCCTGTTCAACATACTTGTAGAGCCTGAATGGGCGGCAACACCTTCGATTTTTATTCTCAATCGAGTCGGAGCCGCAATTCCCGTGACAACCCCTATTTCCAGGTTCTTCTGCTCCAGATGGGTCCCTTGCTCAATGTGTACTTCCAGAAAGGCCTTGATCTCGTCTTTTGACCGGATGCATCGATCAATCAAAGATACATCCAGACCACAGTCGGTAAAGGCCTGATGAATCGATATTCCGTTTTTGTCTTTCATCGCAGAAAGGGAATCAATATCCAGGAGACCGACCGACAATCGACTGCCCACCGTTGAAACACCGAAGCGGCTGGATTCTTCACAGGCAAACACGATCAACTCTACCGGATGCAGGGTTTTTATGTTGTTGTCGTTAAAGCTCCTGATAGCCTCCAGACCTGCCAGTACACCGACAACGCCATCGTATTTACCACCATCGTAGACCGTATCAACATGAGATCCACACGCTACAACCGGAAGTTCAGGGTCTTGTCCTTCCCGCCGTACGATCAGGTTGCCGCAGGCATCCGTTCTAGTCTTAAAACCTTCTTTGATGCATAAATCCTCGATGAATTTTACCGCATCCCGCTCTTCCCGGGTGTATGCAAGCCGGTTCATTCCCGTCGCTGTATTTCCAAATTTGTTGATTTCTTCAAAGGTCGTTTCAAGTCTCCGACGGTCCATGTATTTCACCTCGCATGTGCTCAACTCGTGTTTACTGAAGTTTGCCCCGGCAGAGGACGGGCAGCTCCTGAATGACCTCCCCCCTGGAAACGAGGTATCCCACGTCGAAGAGATTACAGGTTGGACAGATGTGGTTGGGGATGATCTCGACTTTATCACCGATACTTACGGTCGAGCGAAAAGTCCTGTCCATGATAACTCCATGCTCGTCGTATAACGAGTCCAGCCGAAGCCCGCCGAAGCCTTTCAACAGGCCGAAGCCGGGGGTATGGCAGATACCCAGTCCCCGGTTTTGAGAGGTAAGCGCCTTGGCACCTGCGTCGACGATGACCCGTTCTTCCGTCGGTTTGCTGGTAACCGTCGCCAGAATTGTGGCGGCGCATCGGTCGAAGCTACCTATTGCCGCTCCCTGTCCCGCATCCATAAGGATGTACGTTCCCGGTCTGATCTCAGTGATCCCCTCTGGAATGTCGCATTGCATCAAAGACGGTGTGGCACCGATGCTCACAGTCTTCAGGTCGATGCCGATCCCACGGATGAGATCGGCGGCCCGTATCGTCCTTGCGTGGGCTTCCGCTGCGGCCTCGATACAGGCGTTGATATCTTTTGCCTTGTAGGTATGTCCCTCGTGAGAGAACACCCCCTCCAAGGTGACGTTCTTCCTTGAATGGATATATTTCGCCAGATCCAGAAGCTTCTCGTCACCGATGATCCCTGCCCGGTTCTCGCCGACTTCTATTTCGATCAATACGGAAATCTTCTTTTTCTCCCCGCTGAAGACAGCTTCCAGTTGATCGATCTGCACCCTGTCATCGACCCCCAAGCTGATATCGATGCTCCGGTTCAAGGTTTTTATCCTCTTGAGTTTACTGTGTCCCACAATCTGGTTTGCTATGAATACGTTCTGCAGCCCCTGGGCGGCCATGACTTCAGCCTCGCCGGTCTTTGCAACGGTTATCCCGGCGGCACCGAACTCGATTTGCAGTTTTGCAAGGTCAGACATCTTGTGCGTCTTGGTATGGGGCCGCAGGCTAACTTTGAAACGGTTCGCCTTCTTCTGCATGAAATCCAGGTTATCCGTCATGATGTCCTTATCAATAAGTAAGGAGGGGGTGTCAAGAAAATGGTAGGGTGATGTTTTCACTGTAAAGACCTCTTTGTATGGTGGCAGAACTGCAATACTATGAAGTCCCGGACAGTAAGGTCAATCAGTAGAAATCACCGTCTTGACGTTCTCCTGGCCTTCATGAATGATCAAAACTGTCTAAAAAACTTTATTATCGCCCCAAAAAAAGTTGATATAGAGTTTTAATATACGCAAAAGAGGTGATGTTCAATGAAAAAAACTATGTCTTTTGTTGCCACAGGTGACAGTTTTATTACCTGCAGATTGCCAACGCCAAAAGGAGAGGGTTTTCATAAGATAAAAGAACTGATCGATACGGGAGAGGTAAAATTCACCAATTTAGAGGTAACGACCCATGAATTTGAAGGTCCACCGGCGGCTTTTAGTGGAGGAACCTGGGCAATTGCAGATCCGAAAGTCCTGGATGATATCGATGCATACGGGTTTAATCTTCTGAACATAGCCAATAACCATAGCCTGGATTATTCCACCGAAGGGCTGGAAGCCACAGAGAAGCACTTAAAGGAGTATGATTTTGTCTATGCCGGTGCCGGAGCAAACATGGCACAGGCGAGTGATCCTAAGTACTTGACGTGTCCATCCGGAAGAGTTGGATTCATAGCGGCAACTTCAACGTATTACGAATCCTGGATCGCCGGCGAACAGAGAAGAGATGTTCGTGGAAGACCTGGCGTCAATCCTTTGCGACATACCGATGTCCATATTGTCACCAGGAAAAACCTGGATGTGTTACGGCATATTGGAGATGTCACAAATATCAACGCCATGAACAATTTGTATTACAAAGAGGGATTCGACGTACCCCCTCCTTCCAATATGCTAAAGTTCGGGAGTTATCTATTTGCCGAAGGAGAAGAAGAAGG
>JBAYPC010000285.1:0-4320 GCA_041677905.1 Alkalispirochaeta sp.
CGAACCGGTTGTCTTCGGCGATATCCCGAATAAAATTTATGTACTGCATTGCCCGACCAAGCATGCGGGCGGCATCGTCGGCCCGGGAATCCAGATTCAGGAGACGGGTCATGAAGAGGCCGACCACTTCGGCTGAACCGTATATGTACTCCAGCGATTCTTCAAGAGTGAGGTGGTGTTTTTTGGTAAGGTCCATCTCCATGGACCGGAGAAAGGCGTCGGTCCACTCCGGTTTGAACTGCTTCCGCCGGGCCAGCTCGACAAAACGTTCTATGATTGGGTCGGAGGTCGGGACGGCTGCAACGGCCGCGAGGGCGTGGCGGTACCGTTTCACAAAGTCGTAAAACCCTTTGGTGTCCTGGGGTACAGAATCGACAAAGTTATCGGCACGGCGGACAAACCCGTAGAGGCTGAACACGTCTGTGCGCACATCCTTCGGGAAGAACCGGCTGGCGTTGAAATACGTTTTGCTTCCCTTTCGGAAGACGTCGTAGTGAACGGAATCTGGTGCGTACATGGTTTCCAAGATACTACCTTCATCGACAAGTGGAAACAGTTATAAATTACTCTAATTTTCAATAAACTGCGTTGTTTTTCTGACCCCGTCGACTTTTGAGTGTATTTGCGTAGATTTTTCCGTCATTATTCTCAGGGCTGGACCAATTTGAATGTATTTCCGTAAATTTTTTATATGAATTTTTGAAAAGTGCTTGACTATGCGTTGATATTCGTAAAATGATACGCAGTACATTTTATAGAAGGGAGGCGTTGTTCAATATGTATACTAAAACAGGCGCCGAGATCATTGTAGATATGGTCCATCAACACGGTGTTGAATATATCTTTGGGTATCCCGGGGGTGCGGCAATTCCGATTTTTGACGCGATTGTCGACTCTCCGGTCAAATTTATCCTGACCCGGCATGAACAGGGTTCTACTCACATGGCGGACGGATATGCCCGCGCAACGGGAAAGCCCGCCGTTGTTCTGGTGACATCCGGCCCCGGTGCGACCAATACCATCACGGGGATACTGACGGCACAGATGGACTCGATCCCGATGATTATCATCACGGGGCAGCAGACAACGTGGAACCTCGGTCTGGACGCCTTCCAGGAGGCCGATGTTTCGGGTATCTCCTACCCGGTGGTAAAGCACTCCTATCTCGTCAAAGATGCGCAGGATCTGCCGTCTATCATGAAAGAGGCCTTTTACATCTGTCAGACCGGACGGCCCGGACCCGTTCTGATTGATGTTCCAAAAGACGTCTCCAGTGCGATCGTGGAAACGGACTACAGCGAGACCTTTGATCTGCCCGGCTACTATGTGCCCGATGCGGCCGAACCTGCGGCGGTGGAAAAGGCGGCCCGGATGCTTGAGCGGGCCCGCCGTCCGGTTATCCTGGCCGGGCACGGTGCGGTGATTTCCGGTGCCGATCAAGCGTTGAAATACCTGGTCGAAAAAATGCAGATACCCGTTGTAAACACGCTGCTCGGAAAAGGAGCGTTTCCGGAGAGTCACCCTCTTTCATTGGGTATGCTGGGTATGCACGGTACGGCCTATGCAAACCGGGCGGTGGAACACTGTGACCTGATTATGTCCGTCGGCTCCCGTTGGGACGACCGAATTGTCGGTAATCCCGAAAATTTCTGCCCTACGGCGGAACGGATACATATCGATATCGACGCGGCGGAGTTTCAAAAAATCGTAGCGACCGATCTCTGTATTGAAGCCGACGCTGCGCTGGCGGTAGACCAGATCGCCCAGATTTGTGTTCCCGGCGACACGGCTGACTGGCTGGGTCAGATTGAAGTGTGGCGGGCGCAGTACCCGCTGAAGTTCCGCAAGAGTGGAAAGCTGAAGGCGGAACACGTCATCGATGAACTGTACCGGCAGACCGACGGAAACGCCTATGTGGCCACCGATGTTGGCCAGCACCAGATGTGGGCAGCTCAGTACTATCTGACTGACCACCGATTTCAGTGGATCAGCAGCGGCGGCGCCGGTACCATGGGGTTTGGACTGCCTGCAGCCATTGGTGCGCAGTTTGCCCACCCTGAGGAAACGGTAATCGCCATTCTGGGTGACGGCGGTTTTCAAATGACCATGTTTGAGCTGGCAACTGCGTTTATCAACAAGCTGCCGCTGAAGATCGTTATCATCAACAACGCCTATCTCGGTATGGTCCGACAGTGGCAGGAGCTTTTCTTCGAAAACCGTCTGTCCGGTGTGGATATGATCGGAAATCCGAATTTTGTTAAACTTGCCGAGAGTTTCGGAGTGAAAGGATTTCGGCTCAAACGCAGTGCCGACGTGAAAAAGGTTATCTCTGCGGCTCTTGCCTACAACGACGGTCCGTGCCTGATAGACGTCGAAGTTGCCAAGGAAGACAACGTCTATCCGATGATCCCGGCGGGAGCAGGATACGCTGAGATGTTAACGGAAGCACCAAAAGTTCAACTGGCTAAACCTGTGGGGAGTACATAATGAGTAATACACTGATGGCACATACGCCGAAAGCCGCTACTGTTCCGGGATACCGGAAGCACACGATCAGTCTGCTGGTGGCCAACCGGCCGGGAGTTTTGATCAGAGTCAGTCTGGTCTTTGCCCGGCGCGGATACAATCTGGACAGTGTGGTTGTTTCTCCGTCCCGGGACGAGGCGTACTCTATGATGAACATCGTCGCTACCGGGAATGAAAAAACGCTGGATCAGATACTGAAACAGCTGAACAAGCTGATTGACGTAGTACACGCAACGGACCGCACCGGTGAAGATATCCTGCAGCGTGAGCTGGCGTTGGTAAAAATGGCCTGTCCACCTTCACAGCGCAGCGAGGTCCTTCAGCTGGCCCACGCGCTGGAATGTGAAACTGTGGACATGACCGGTGAAAACATCATCCTCCAGTTAACCGGTTCCAGTGACCGCCTGGACAGTGTGATCAACGTGCTGCAGTCCTACGACATACTGGAGCTGATCCGAACGGGTAAAGTTCTGATGACCCGGGGCAGTCAGCTAACGGCCTGGCGAAACGGCAAGAGGCACGGCCAGGGGAACGGCCAGGGGAACGGCCAAGGAGCACATACATGACGAAAAACCTTTTTAACACTGTCTGGGACATGCACAAGGTCACAACACTTGAATCGGGCCAGGACCAGCTCTTTATCGGTCTGCACCTGATCCATGAGGTTACCTCACCTCAGGCGTTTCAGATGCTCGAAGAGCGGGGTCTTAAGGTCTTGCGCCCGGATCGGACTTTTGCAACGGTTGACCACATCGTTCCCACCGCCGGGCAGGAGCGACCGTTCAAAGACCGGCTGGCCGAAGAGATGATGCAGGCAATTGAGAGGAACACCGAAAAGCACGGTATCGAATTTTTTGGATTGAAAACGGACGCCCAGGGAATTGTACATATAATCGGACCTGAGCTGGGGCTTACTCAGCCGGGTATGACGATTGCGTGCGGTGACAGTCACACTTCGACCCATGGCGCCTTTGGATCTATCGGCTTGGGTATCGGGACATCCCAGATCAGGGACGTTCTTGCAACCCAGACTATGGCGTTGAGTCGTCCCAAGGTGCGCCGTATTGACGTGTCCGGTCGACTGAAACCCGGCGTCTACGCCAAGGATATCATCCTCCGAATTATCGCCGATCTAGGGGTAAACGGCGGGATCGGTTACGCCTATGAGTACAACGGTGATGCAATTCACCGGTTGACTATGGAAGAGCGTATGACCATCTGCAACATGAGTATTGAAGGTGGTGCCCGAGTTGGGTACGTGAACCCCGATGAAACGACGATCGACTACATTCGTGGGCGCCGTTTTGCACCCAGGGGAGGTGCTTTTGACAAGGCGGCCGCCTTCTGGCGCAGCATCGCCAGTGCTGACGATGCTTCCTACGACGACGTCTACCACCTGGATGCCGACAGGCTTGGTCCCATGGTCACCTGGGGAATCAACCCGGGTCAGGCAATTCCGGTGGATCAGCGCATTCCTTCCCTCAAAGACCTGCCGGCGGAACAGCGGGAAACGGCTGAAAAAGCACTTGCCCACATGGGGTTTTCCGAGCGCGATCCGATTCTCGGCAAGAAGATCGACGTGGCATTTCTGGGAAGTTGCACCAACGGCCGTATCAGCGATCTCCGAGAGGCGGCGCGAGTGGTGAAGGGGCACAAGGTGGCAAAAAAGGTTCGGGCATTTGTCGTTCCAGGATCCAAACAGGTGGCCGCCCAGGCCGAAAAAGAGGGGCTTCCGGCGATTTTCCGGGAAGCGGGATTTGATTGGCGTGGCGCCGGTTGTTCCATGTGTCTTGC
>JBAYPC010000286.1:0-4305 GCA_041677905.1 Alkalispirochaeta sp.
GCAGGGACGAGGTTGCGGTGCTGAATGAGCGGGGCGCTTTTCTGGTGCACAACTGTCGGTCCAACATGAACAACGGGGTGGGGTACAACCATCTGCTTCCGGAGGTGAAGAATCTGGCGCTGGGGTCCGACGGGATCGGCGGGAACATGTTTGCCGGTGTGCAGACGGCGTTTTTCAAGCACCGGGACGCTCATGGTGTGATGGACGCCGGGGGGTTTCTTGGGGCGTTGGCGGCGGGGAACCGGTTGCTTGAGCGGATTTTTGATCGGCCCTTTGGGCGGGTTGAGCCGGGGTACCCGGCGGACCTGGTGGTGGCAGATTACTGTCCTCCGACGCCGCTGGTGGCTGAGAATATCGCCGGGCATATGGTTTTTGGCATGGGTCCGGAGATTGTCGAGTCGGTGATGATCGGCGGGAAGATGGTGATGGAGGAACGGAAGTTTCCGCTGGATGTGGAAGGGCTGTACGCGGAGGCCCGGGGGCAGGCGCGGCGGCTGTGGGAGCGGATGAATGAGGTGGAGCCCTGAGGGCCGGGTAGCCGGGTAGCCGGTCGGCCGGGTAGCTGGGAGCGGCAACCTTTGTGTCAAGGAGCGGCTGCCCTGGGGGCCGGGCAGCGGGAGCTGGTGACTGAGGGCAGGAGCCGACGGGGGTCGGCGTGAAAAAATAGATCAGGAAGGAAGGAAGGAAAAGATGGGTAGTTTAGCAGCACGGGCGAAGCAGATCAGGGGACTGGCGGAAAAATACCGGACGGATACGGCGGAGCTTTTGAGCCGGCTGGTGAAGATTCGGTCGTACAGTGGTGATGAGGAAGAGGCCGCCCGGGAGGTAGAGAAGATCTGTGGGGAGTATGGGTTCGACGAGGTGCGGATTGACGGTCTGGGGAGTGTTGTGGCCCGGATCGGCTCAGGACCGAAGTCGATCGCCATTGACGGTCACATTGACACCGTTGAAGTCGGGGATCGTGCCCAGTGGAAGAAAGACCCTTTTTCCGGTGAAATCAAAGATGGAATCGTATACGGGCGGGGGACCTCGGACCAGAAGGGCGGGGTGGCGGCGATGCTTACGGCGGGGCGTATCTTGAAAGAGTTGGGCTACACGGGGCCGCGGGCAGTCTACTTCACCTTTACCGTGATGGAAGAGGACTGTGACGGTATGTGCTGGAAGTACCTCATTGAAGAAGAGGGGCTGAAACCGGATTTGGTCGTCTCCACTGAACCGACGTCGTGCCGCATTTACCGGGGACATCGGGGCCGAATGGAGATTGTCGCTCGGCTGAAGGGCGTATCGTCTCACGGTTCGGCGCCGGAGCGGGGTGTCAGCGCTGCTTACAAGGCGGCAAGGGCGGCCCTGGCGATGGAAAAACTGAACTGGGAGCTCAAACCGGATGAAGACGGTTTTCTGGGCAAAGGTACTATAGTGGTCAGCCAGATAGACGTCCACGGGCCGTCGCAGTGTGCCGTACCGGACCAGGCGATGCTGTACATGGACCGTCGCCTCACCTGGGGTGAGACGAAAGAGCTGGCGATTTCCCAGGTAAAGAAGTACATGGCCGAAGCGATTCACGAAAACGAAAGCGTCGTCGATGTGACGATGCCCAACTATGAAAAGAAGGGATGGAAGAAGACAGACTACACACAGGAACTCTTTTTCCCATCCTGGAAGACACCGGAAGAGCACCAGATTGTACAGGCCGGTGCTGAGGCGTATCGTACTCTCTTTGAAAAAGAGCCGACTATCGACAAGTGGACCTTCTCCACAAATCTGGTGGCCACAACGGGCCGCCACAAGATTCCGGCCATCGGTTTTGGTCCCGGTGATGAAGACCAGGCCCACGCGCCCAACGAGATAACGCGAGTAGATGACCTGGAAGTGTGCAGCGCTTTTTACGCGATGCTGCCCTATGCACTGGATGGTCCTGACGGCGAAGGCGCAAATAAGTCTGTGGGAGCTAAGGAGACAAAGGGGGCCTGATGCAGTTTACCTACCGGTGTATCCAGTGCGGCCGTGAGTATCCCGTTTCGGCGGACCGACTCGTCTGTGAGGAGTGTTCCCGGGGGCAGCGTCCGGGAATGCCGCCGGCGGGGATGCTGGAGGTGCGGTTGATCGGCGACCCAGGTACTCCAGATGGTCGGGGTGACACATGGGACGTACAGGACCTGTTACCGGTAGAGAAAAAGTGGTTTCCGCCCATTCCGGTGGGCAACACCCCCCTCTGGGAGCCGGCACGGCTGCGAAAAATGGCGGGGTTGCCGCAGCTCTTTCTCAAAGACGACACCGCCAACCCAACCGGGTCTCTCAAGGACCGGGCCAGTTATCTGGTAGCGGCGTTTGCCCGGCGGGAAGGAATAGACCGGATAGTTCTGTCCTCGACGGGGAATGCGGGAAGCTCCATGTGCGGGATCGGCGCCGCCGCGGGCCTCCACGTCCGGTTGTACCTGCCGGCGGCGGCGCCCCCCGCCAAAATCGTTCAATCCCTGCAGTACGGAGCCGAAGTCATCAAGGTCGACGGAACCTATGACGACGCCCACGCCGAATCGGTGCGCTATCTGGCCGAACACGGCGGCCTCTCCCGGAATACCGGCCATAATCCCCTTACCGTCGAGGGGAAAAAGACCGTCTCCCTGGAGATATTCCGCCAACTGGGCCACCGCGTACCGGACTACATATTTGTACCCGTCGGTGACGGCGTTATTCTCAGCGGCGTCTATAAAGGCTTTGAAGACCTTATCGCCCTTGGCCTGGCGGACCGGATGCCCACGGTGGTCGCCGTCCAGGCCGAAGGCTCTTCCGCCATCGCCCGAGCCTTCAAAACGGGTGAGTTCGACGCGCCCCGGCCTGCCAACACCGTGGCCGACTCCATTTCTGTCGACGTGCCCGCCGGTGGGTACTTCGCACTTGGTCGGCTGCAACGCCATAACGGCAAAGCGGTTGTCGTTTCCGATGAAGATATTCTGCAAGCTCAGTATGAACTTGCGTCCATGTCGGGGCTCTTTGCCGAGCCTGCCGCGAGCGCCGCCTGGGCGGGGTGCAGGGCCATGAACCGTGAGATTGATCGTGATGCCACCGTTGTCGTCCTGGTTACCGGCAGCGGACTAAAGGACATAGACGCAGCGAGAAAAGGCGTGATGCTTCATGAACACCACTAAAACTGATCCAAACAGCGTAATTTCCCGGTCCATACCACGGGTCGACGGGCGGGCAAAAGCGGCCGGGGAGGCGCGGTACATAGCCGACGAACCTCACCCGGATATGCTGACCGCCCGGTTTTACCGGTCTACCTTCAGTCGGGGAACAATACTGGATATCAAGATACCTGACCTTCCCGAAGGGTACTACGTTGTCGACTGCCGGGACGTACCGGGGGCAAACCACGTCGTTCTGATCCAGAAAGACTGGCCCGCTTTTGCGGTGGATGAAATCCGGTACCGAGGTCAGATCATACTGGTGGTGGCGGGCCCCGACCCGGCCGTTGTGGACCGCCTGATGTCCGAAATTACGGTGACCTGGGAACCGGTTGAACCGGCGGTAACGGTGGAGGACGGATTTGCCTGCCGGGGCGGCCCCATGCACGGAACGGACAACCTCTTTGCCGATTTCACCATAACCCTGGGTGACCCGGACGCCGCCTTTGCCGGTGCCGCGCGTGTTGTGGAAGGTCAGTACTCCACGGGATTTCAGGAACAGCTCTATCTGGAAACCCAGGGAATCGTGGTGTGGGTCACTGAGAGCGATGGGGGCGGGCGGGCCGACTCCGGGGCGGGCGTTGGAACAGGCCTTGGAACAGGGCGAAAAAAAGTAGTTGTCAACGGCTCATTGCAGTGCCCCTACTACGTGAAACACGCCGTTGAGGAAACTGTCGGTCCCGACTACGACGTCCAGGTAATCCAGGCGACAACCGGCGGTGCCTTCGGTGGTAAGGAAGACTACCCGGAGATCATGGCCGCATCCCTTGCAGTAGCGGCGATCAAAACGGGCAAGCCCCTGCGGATGATTTTTGACCGATCCGAAGATATTTCCTGGACCTCAAAACGGCACCCTTCCCGAACGACTGTCCGCACCGCCCATGATGCGGACGGTACCATTCGGGGTATGGAGTTCGACATCGTTCTGGACGGCGGCGCCTACGAGAGCTATTCCAACATCGTCCTGCAGCGGTCGGTCTTTCACGCTACCGGCGCCTACCGGATTTCCAACGTCCGTGCCCGGGGGCGAGCGGTGGCCACTACAACGGTCCCCTCCGGTGCGTTTCGCGGATTCGGTGCCCCCCAGGCGCTTTTCGCCGTTGAAATTCACATGGAGCGGATA
>JBAYPC010000287.1:0-4284 GCA_041677905.1 Alkalispirochaeta sp.
CGAAGTTCGCTGAGGGTAATAACATTTTTGACTCCCTCAGTTTTACAAAACCTGTCCGATGCGAAGGGCATATCTGCGCTAATTGTCAGACAGACAACACCATCCATCCCGGCCACTTTCTTGTCGAAGCTACGGGCGCTTGCTGCGCACACTCCCGTATCGAGGCTGGGGACGATGTTCAGTATCTTCTTCTTTCCCGCGAACGAAGAGAGGCTGACGTCTTCAAGACTGCTGTTTGTCAGGAGAAAATCGGGAGCTTTACTCCCAATCGCCGGCAGTGTGCCGCTTGTGTTAATTTTGGTGCCTTTAAAAGTAATTTGTGCCATAGGTGTAAAGTACTGCTCAGGAGGGCTACAGGCAAATTAACTGAGTCTAAATATCAGGTATTCTCAGGCATATCCTGAAGGCTCATGACCGCCGGTATGGCACGGATACACTTGGCAATTTTCCGCAGGTCCTGTCGGCGCTCCACCTCCAGGGTGAAACTCGCCTCCAGGGTGACCTGACTTGTCTCGTCAATGCGCCCTTCGATCAGGTGCCCCCGAACTTTGCGAACGGCGCCTTCAATCTCGCTGAAAAGAACGCTGGAATGTCGGGCGGCAACGCGGAATCGTCGCGTCACTTTGGGAGAAACGGTCTCCCACTCAACTTCGATCATCCGTTCTTCCACATCAGGAATACTCAGCAGGCTGGGGCAGTCCCGTTTGTGAATGATGATCCCCCGTCCTCGGGAAACGTATCCGACTATGTCGTCTCCCGTCCGCGCCCGACAGCACTGGGCAAAGTGGATCATCAGGTTCTTTTCTTTGCCGACCCGAATGGCAACCTTGTGCTCATCCATGATCTGGTTCGTCTCAGGGGACGGTCCGGTCCGTCGTTTGGTCGGTTGTTTACCCGGTTCGTGCTGGGCATCCGGCAGGGTCTCAGGCCGGGCGCTTTTTCGGGCGATAATACGCTGGTTGATGATGAGATTTTCATCGTTTTTGTTCAGCCACGCGCGGATCTTGCTCAGCGCTCGGGAGGTGCGGGCGTACCGCAGCCAGTTCAGATGGGGATGGGCACTGGGACTGGTCAGTATTTCGATGACCTGGGTGTTTTTAAGGGGTTCTTTCAGAGGAATGATGGAACCGTCCGCTTTTGCCCCCATGGTGTGGTTTCCCACTTCGGTGTGGATGTGATAGGCAAAGTCGATGGCCGTCGAACCTTTCGGCAGTTGGATGGCGTCCCCTTTAGGGGTAAAGACGTAAATCGAATCGCGGAGAATTTCACGTTTAATCTCTTCCAGGAACTCGTCGGTCGTTATCCGTGAGTCCTTCAGGTCCCTGACCCGGTGCATAATCGCCAGGTCATCCGGTTTTAACCGGTTCTGGGTCAGACCTTTTTTGTAGAACCAGTGAGAGGCAATACCGTATTCGTCGGTCTGGTGCATGTCGTAGGTGCGGATCTGAAACTCCACAATTTTGCCGTCATACCCCAGTACAGCGGTATGTAAACTCTGGTACTGGTTGGACTTCGGCATGGCTATGTAGTCCTTGAACCGTCCGTCTATGGGCGGCCAGAGTCGGTGAACCAGCCCCAACAGTTGATAGCACTCGTTTGTCGTTTCACAAAGCATACGTACGCCAAGAAGATCGTATATTTCATCGATCTCTTTTCCGAACCGTTTCATCTTCTGGTAGATGCTGTAGAAGTGTTTGGCCCGACTCTCCACAACAACGGGTATCTTTTCTTTTTTTGCCTCTTTCTTGATCGTCTCTTTGATTCGATGGAGATAGGTGCCCCGCTGTTCCCGTTTTTCCGCCACCCGCTGTTTGATGTCCTGGTAGATTTCCGGGTGAAGGTGTTTCAGGGAGAGGTCTTCCAGCTCGTCTTTCATCCAGCTGATACCCAACCGACCGGCCAGAGGGGCGTAGATATCGAGTGTTTCCTGGGCAATTTCCCGCTGCCGCGGCCCTTCCTTAAACTCGAGGGTGCGCATGTTGTGGAGTTTATCGGCAAGTTTGATAAGAATGACCCGGACGTCTTTGACCATGGCCAGAAGCATCTTTCTGATAGTCTCGACTTCCTGAAAACTCTTGTTCTTCGCTTTGACTACCGAAATCTTCGTGACGCCGTATACCAGCATCTCCACATCTTTGCCGACGTGTTTTTTTAACTCACTCCGGCTGAGAATGGTGTCTTCCAGAACGTCGTGGAGAAGTGATGCGGCAATCGTTATGCCGTCCATTTTCATATCGACAAGAATTGCGGCAACTTGCAGAGGATGGATGAAATAGGGTTCACCCGAATCCCGGACCTGGTCTTTATGGAGAGTACGGGAGAGTTCGGCCGCATCCAGAATACGGGCCTGTTCCTGAGGCGGGTACGATGAGATGTAGTCCTGGAGTTCCTGAATACTCGTTATCATAGTCCGTTTCTTGCTTCGACGTATCGTTCATTATCGGCAAGATCTCGACCGGTACGGATCGATTTTGGTTCGAAACCCGCCGTTTTACACAGTTCCCTGACTGAAGCGCCCTGAGTGGATCCGTGCTCCATTACAAGATACCCCCCCGGACGTAGAGATGAATACGCCTGAGAGACAAGTTTCCTGATCGTACCGAGACCGTCAATACCCGCGGCCAACGCCAAAGACGGCTCACCCCATCCTTTTGCCAGAACTTTTTTGGTTTCATCATCGGTGAGATAGGGTGGGTTGGCCGTGATAAGGGCCATCTCACCGACAGGACCCACCAAGTTGTTCCGGGTGATCGAAAACGAGACGGACGGACCGATGAATGACTTCAGGGCAGCCGCGTTTTTCCTGCACCACTCCAGGGCGTCTCCATCGATATCCGAGAGTACCACGTCCAGCGGTCGATCGGATACTTCGGCAAAACCTGCTGCGATACTGATCCCGATAGACCCGCTGCCGGTACAACAGTCGAGGATTTTCAGCGGTGGTGCCTCCGCAATATCGACCGTATCGGCCATTTCGACCGTATCGGCCATATCGGCCAACAACGAAATCGCCCGTTCGACGAGAACTTCAGAATCTGGTCGTGGAATGAGCACGCCCGGTCCAACCTCAAATTCGAGGCCGAAAAATTCTTTCGAACCTATTATATAGGCAATCGGCTCGCCCCGTCTGCGACGGTCCAGGAGTTCCCGGAACTGTGTAACTCCATCAGAGTCCAGCACTGTCTCAACCGGCTCGTTCTGTTCGGCCAGAAGATAACCTCTGTCACGTTCGGTGACCCTCTCCAGAAGAATCAGAGCGTCCAGGCCGGGAGTCTCGCTGGGAGTCTCACTGCGAACAAGGGTGTTCTTGCATTCTTCCAAAAGACCGCGAATGGTGATCAACCGTCGGCACCCCCACCGGATGCGGCGTCTTCACCGTCACTCAGGCGCAGCGTGTCAACAACTTCGGCAAGATCACCAGATACGACTGCGTCCAGGTGGTAGAGGGTTAAGTTGATACGATGGTCGGTCAATCTGTTCTGGGGGAAGTTGTACGTACGAATCCGTTCACTTCGGTCCCCGCTTCCAATCTGATTTTTTCGGGTTGCCGATTCGTCGTCCCGGCGGCGCCGCTCTTCCTGTTCAAAGAGGCGTGCCTTGAGAACACGCAGCGCCTTCGCTTTGTTCTTGTGCTGGCTTTTCTCATCCTGACAGGTAACGACCAGTCCCGTCGGCAGGTGGGTGATCCGTACCGCCGAGTCGGTGGTGTTCACGCTCTGTCCTCCCGGCCCGGATGACCGGAAAACGTCGATTTTAAGGTCTTCCGACCGGATCGTGATATCGGTCTCATCCGCCTCGGGCAGCACCGCAACGGTAACGGCCGAGGTGTGAATGCGGCCGCTGCTTTCGGTGGCCGGCACCCGCTGCACACGGTGGACACCGCTTTCGTATTTGAGATGGCTGTAGACTTCCTGTCCCGTCACCGAGACGATCACCTCTTTGAAACCACCAACCTCGGTTTCATTTGACTCGATCAGCTCCGTTTTCCATCCCATGGATTCGGCATACCGCATGTACATACGGTACAGATCAGCGGCGAACAGGGACGCCTCATCACCCCCGGTTCCGGCCCGAATTTCAACGATCGTGTTTTTGCCGTCCAGCGGATCAGCCGGAATCAAGAGCATCTTCAGCTTTTTCTGTTCTTCTTCCAGCCGGGGGACCAGAGTATTCAGTTCTTCCTCGGCCATACTCCGAAGGTCTTTATCCGGTTCGGTCTCTGCAAGCTCCCGGTTTTCTTCAATTTCCCGTTCCAGGGCGGTCACGGTATCCCAGACTTGAACG
>JBAYPC010000288.1:0-4278 GCA_041677905.1 Alkalispirochaeta sp.
ATTCACATCGAAGTAGTCGTATGGCCGGTAAGTACTCTTCTGCAGGTACGGATTTCCGTACCGGAAACGGACACCTGCGGAAATGACTGGGCCCACTGGTGAGAAGGAGTCCTCCAGCGAGGACCCGATGCCTGCTCCAAGAGTGTAACTCAGCGCGGCAGATGGTCTGTCACCATCGATGAGGACCGGTGAGGGTGCCTACCGGATTGAAGATGGCCGCCGTGATCTGCCTGCCCGGTCCGACCGAAGAGGTCGTTGGATCGTCCAGGAGGAGGCTGCTTAAGCGGTGGTTCATCTCGCCGAAGGCAACACCACCGAAGCTTGTCGTGATGAGATCGTTGAGGGAAGGGTGGTGCGACTCCATGAAGAACTCCCACATCAGGCTGCCGCCGACCGTAAAAGGAACGGCCTGCCAGAATGAAAATCCAATCGACCTGGCAGAGTTGAAATAGAGGGAGCCCTGATACGGGTGAAGGATCTGGTTGGTGACAAAAACACTGTTGTCCCACACCAACCCCTCCTCAATGTTGCCCCTCCACGTATCGGGGTTAATTTCGGCCCAGCTTGCACCAAGGACATAACGGTCCCAGCCCCAGATGAGAAGGTTGGAGCCGATCGTCCCGGCGAGCGCTCTCCCCAGATAGGGGCCGTCCGCCGCGTCCGCACTGACGCTACCTAACCCAATTAACGCGATACATATCGCAATCCCTACCGTCCTGTGTACACGAGCAAACAAATCTTCAAACTCCTTTATGCGTATTTTTTCCAGCCAATGAAATGGTGCATGGGATGCAGTGGAGAAAAACGGCAATCGACCGCAGTCTATCAGCTTTTGTGTATTAGTTCACGGTAGATGCGCTATACGGATTCTACGACATCTGAAACGAGCCGGCACCGGTGCCGTACATTTCGGTGATGACCATCCGCGTCTTAAGTGCCTCGTCAGCTGATAAAGTGCCGATCTTTGTACCGAGTCTTTGCCTGGAGATGGTTCTTATCTGGTCAACGACGATTTCTGATTTTCTCTTTCCCGATTGTATCTGTATTCTGCTGCGCCAGGACGGATGGATGGAGGAGGTAAGGGGACATACAACGACAGTTTTGAGGGTGTTGTTCATCCCATTGTCGCTTATGACAACTGCAGGGCATGTTTTGTGCATCTCGGAACCGGTCGTTGGATCCAGTGAAACCCAGTAGATGGCATATCTCTCAACTTTCATCGAAATTCTCAATGTCAAGATTTTCCCACTCACTCCAATCTTCTGCTGAGTTGGCTATTTCTTTGTAGGTATCCGCCCATGAGAGTTGTCTGTCATCTTTGCCTTCGATGAGAAGACCATTGTCGAGTTCTGTTATAACAACGGTTTCTTCCAGGCCGTATTTGACTATGAGCCTCTTGGGGAGACGTATTCCTTTGCTGTTGCCTATTTGGACCACCTTGATTTCCGTAGTTCCTCTCATAATCTATGATTGTACTCACCGTAAGTACATCGGTCAACGTTGTAATAAGAACCATCCGGTTCAACATATGAATTTCCGAAGAAAATCGGGTATCATGGGTGTGTGCAGGAGAGAACGCTGCTGCTTTTTGCAAAAAAATATCTCTGGTGGCTTCCTCCGGAGGAGGCGGTGGCCAAACCGGAGCGGGTGCTTGCGGCGGCGATGAATTTGGGCAGTCTGGAGGATTATCAGGCTCTCTACCGGATTTTTGGGGCCCAAACGCTTGCTTCGGTGCTGGAGATGGGGGTTCCCGGCTGGTTTTCTGCCAAGTCCTGGTCTTTTTGGCACAGGGTGCTCGATCTGGTTCCTGTGTCCGAGGCGGTGCCGCCCCCGCCGCAGCGAGAGTTTCGGTGAAATCTTTTCAGGCTCACCTTGATATCCTGCCTTCAGCGCAGCAGTATCTCTGGCCGCGATTTTCGGCGGTGCAGGGTGATTTTGTTCTCTATGGGGGTACCGGGCTGGCGTTGCGGCTGGGTCACCGGCAGTCGGTGGACTTCGATTTTTTTAGTCACCGCGAGCTTGAGCCGGAAAAGATTCTGTCGGATCTGCCAATTCTGGAAGAGGCGGTGGTTCTACAGTCTGAGAAAAATACCTACACATTTCAGGTTCCGGTGGCAGATGGTTTTGTGAAGATCAGTTTTTTTGGAACTGTTTCCTTTGGAAGAATACGGGATCCCGAATGGACTCATGATGGGGTCATGCGAGTTGCTTCTGCAGAAGACATTTTGGCGACCAAACTGAAAGTTGTGATGCAAAGAATAGAAACGAAGGACTACCAGGACATCGCTGCCCTCATGAGAGCGGGGTATTCTCTGGCCGATGGTCTGGGGGGGACACAGGCCCTTTTTGGAAACACCTTTTCACCGGTCGATTGCCTGAGAGCTCTGGAGTATTTTGAAGATCCACTGCTGGACGACCTTGGGCGGGCTGATAGAACGATCCTGAAAGATGGGGTTCAGGAGATAATTTCCCGGGGTGTCGCTATCCGGAAAGTGAAGAAAGCCAGCTCCTTGTTTTGACTGCAGCGCCCTCCGAGGCGGGTGGCCCTTTCCACTTTTGCAGGATGGGCATCATGGAACCGGATGGTTCAAAATAAATTCAGAAAAAAACTTCTTGACAACAGACCGACGGTCGGTTTAGGATGTTTGGGACAAGTAGACCGCCGGTCGGTCGGGGCGTGCCACACGGGGCCACGTCGGGCCGAGGCCAAAAGGACGTTAGGTGAAAGAAAAACAGGAAACTACAAGAGACAGAATTGTCGAGGTGGCGCAGGAGCTGTTCTTTACCCAGGGATTTGGTGCAACACCGGTGGAGCAGATCATCCGGACGCTGGATATCGCCAAGGGCACATTCTACCACCACTTTAACGGAAAGAATGCGCTTTTGGACGAGATCATTGAGCGGTACACGCAGGATGTGTTTGCGGCGATCAGACCGGTTGTGGAAGACGACAAACTCACCGCACCGGAGAAACTGACCGCCTTCCTCAAGCGGGGTTTCGCCCGGAAGATGGAAGATACGCGGACCGTTGAACTGACGCGTATTTTCTACGCCCCAGGAAATGCGCTTCTGCGAGAAAAGCTCTCTGCGATGTCGATCAATTTTGCCGTCGCGACGCTCACCCCGATCATACGTCAGGGCGTGGCTGAGGGCGTGTACCGGACACCGGTGCCGGATCGCGTTGCGGGGCTCGTCTGGCGGATCGCCACTTCGCTCTCCCAGGACATGGCGCAGATGATGTTGCGCGAGAACGGTGGGGTGAGGGACCTTGCAAAAGATATCTCAGAGAGCGAGGCGTTGATTTCAGACATGGAATACACGATCGAGCGGCTGCTGGATGCACCGGTCGGGTCGGTATCGGTTTTGGACCGTGATGAAATGCGCCAGACGCTGGACTTGCTGGTCGCTGCCGCACCGGCGACAGCCCGCGTAGCCACAAAAAAAGGAGCACAACTATGATTGAGATCACAAACGTTCACCGCCGCTATCAGACCGGCGAGACTTTCGTCCACGCCCTGCGGGGGGTGAGTCTTACCATCGAGCCGGGTGAGTTTACCGCTATTGCCGGCCCGTCGGGGTCCGGCAAGACGACGCTTCTCAACATGATTGGCGCCTTGGATCAGCCCGATGAGGGGACGGTCCACATCGACGGAACGGACCTGACCAGCGCCAACGCCAAAGAGCGGGCCCGCTTCCGGCGCCGGTCCCTTGGGTTTGTCTTTCAGAACTTCAATTTGATTCCCGTCCTCTCGGCCTACGAGAACGTCGCCTTTGTCCTTTCGTTACTCGACGTAGAGGAGGACGAAGTTCGACGCAGGACGATGGAACTGTTGGAAGAAGTCGGTCTCAAGGGGATGGAGGACCGGCGTCCTCTGAAGCTCTCCGGCGGACAGCAGCAGCGCGTTGCCGTTGCCCGGGCGCTGATCAAACAGCCTGCGATAGTCCTTGCCGACGAGCCTACAGCCAACCTGGACTCCGAGACGGGGGCGGCAATCCTGGAGCTCATGCGCCAACTGAATGAGCGCCACGGCACCACCTTCGTCTTCTGTACCCACGACGGGATGGTCATGGACAAGTCCCGGCGGCTGATATACCTCCGGGACGGAATGGTAAGTGAGGAGGAGAGGAGGGCCGTATGAAATTTCTGCTGAAGCTCGCCGTGCGTAACCTCTTTCGCCACGGACGGCGGACCCTCATCACCGCCATCGCCATCGCAGCGGGTCTGAGTATCTACATTTTCATGGACTCAATGCTCCTGGGGATGGAGCTGGAAAGCCA
>JBAYPC010000289.1:0-4274 GCA_041677905.1 Alkalispirochaeta sp.
CGATTTCCGAAGTCCGTCATATAACCGATGTTCTTCACGCCCTGGACGACCCCCGTCAGACGGTGGTCGTCCAGACCGCACCTGCCATCCGGGCCGCCCTGGGCGAAGAGTTCGGCTATCCCCCGGGAACGCTCATAACCGGTAAAATGGTGACGGCCCTCAGGGATCTCGGTTTTGACCGCGTCTTCGACACCAATTTCACGGCAGACCTCACAATTCTGGAAGAAGGAAGCGAACTGTTGATGCGGCTGAAACGGGCTCTCGTCGATGGTGATCAGGTCGCCCTGCCGCAGTTCACCAGCTGCTCACCCGGATGGGTCAAGTTTGCAGAACATTTCTATCCCGAATTTCTGGACCACATCTCCACCTGCAAATCTCCCCAGCAGATGTTCGGGGCACTGGCAAAGTCATACCTGGCGGAACAACTGGGCCTTACAAAAGACCAAATTACCGTTGTATCGGTCATGCCCTGTACGGCAAAGAAGTTCGAAGCGCAGCGCCCCGAAATGGCGCCGGACGGCGTAGCCGACGTCGATTACGTTCTGACCACCCGAGAGCTTGCCCAGGTTATCAAGGGCGCAGGAATAGACCTCCCCTCGCTTGAGGACGGCGCCATGGACGCTCCTATGGGACTCTCCTCGGGAGCTGCAGACATCTTTGCAAATACCGGAGGGGTCATGGAGGCGGCTCTCAGAACCGTCTATGAACTGGTCACGGGGCATCCTCTGCCGACGGCCGACCTCCACATTCAGGAAGTTGCGGGGCTAAAAGGTGTTAAGGAAGCGTCGCTTATGATAACCGGAGCACAGGGAGACTGGTCATTCCTGGAAGGGGTGGAGTTACAAGTTGCCGTCGCCCACGGACTCGGAAATGCAGCAAAATTGATGGAGCGCATCCAGAACGGTGAGGGAAACTACCATTTTGTCGAAATCATGACGTGTCCGGGAGGGTGTATCGGCGGCGGCGGTCAACCGCGTTTCACCGACGATGCGGTACGGCAGGCCCGTATCGATGCTATTTACCGGGAAGATGAGGGTAAGGAGGTGCGGACCTCCCATACCAATCCGGCGATCATCGAGTTGTATCGAACCTATCTGGGAACACCTCTGGGCGAACGGTCACACCACCTGTTGCACACGTCCTATACGTCGCGGACTCCGTGACGACGGGCATCTTGCACGATCGGCCAAAGAGCACTACGATTAGATTATGGGAATTTTCGATACGGTATACCTTGATCCGCCCCGGATCTGTCGCAGTTGCGGCGCGGAAATCGGTGAGGTTCAGACGAAGGTATTTGATCCAGGACTGAGAGAGTACCGCGTCGGCGATGTAATTTACGGGTCTCCCTTTCTCAACGGCGTGGTACAGGAAGAACTCTACTGTTCTCATTGCAACGCCTCCAAACAGAAGGTCTACTTTACCGTATGGCACACACTCCTGGTGGGCGTGTACGACCACCTTGAAGACGCTGAGGCGCGTATAGGTTCTGTGGATCGGTCTGAACTGCTCGACTACATTGTCCAGCATCAGGCGGAAGCGCTGCGGTGGCACGACCGTTTTTCCCGACTCTACGGTGAACTCCAGAACTTCCACGACTTTCAGACCGGCGCAAACGGTGATCCCCGTAAACGGCAGGAGAGTCCCATGTTCTTCCGTATCCGGAAGTACGTCGATACTGATGACCCCCTGGGCGAACTGATCAAGGCAAACAAACCGGTGAACCCGGAAGATGAGACGGAAGTTTCCCGGGAGGAAGAGAGCGTCTGAATTTCTCGGCGTGCACTCAGCTATCCGAGTCGTCGGATCTCGTCGTGCCGCTCCTTCACCGTCGCCATGATCGTTTCAAACACCGCTGTTACAACTGAGGGTGACAGACCGGCGTCTTCCGCCAGGGAGTTTAACCGTTCTTTTTGCGCCGCCTCGCGCTCACCGTCATAAGCGGGAAGGTCCCGCTGCTGTTTAATACAACCAATCCGCTCTGTGCAGGCAAACCGCTGTCCCAGAATATAGACAAGGGCCGCATCCAGGCGATCGATTTCTTCACGCAACGCCGTCAACTCATCCATGTGTTCTGATGATACCTGCTCGGGTTATCAATGTCACGCCCGTGCAACGAGACCCGGACGCGCGTGTGAACTCACCGCCCAAAAAGGCGGTCGAGTTCCTTCCGGTCCGGCTGCAGCGAAACACCTCGGTCCGTCCGTACCACAGGCTGCTTGAGCAGTCCCGGATTTTCACGCAATTCAACCAGGGGATCGTAGTCCATCCAGGCAAGTCCCTTCTTGCTGAAAATCGCCGATTCCGTATCAATCAGATCCTCAGGTTGAAATCCTGCCTGAAGAACAGACTGAATTTCACCGTCACTCAGTGGTTTATCCAGTGGATCTCGATGCTGAAATGCAATTCCCCGCTCCCGGCAGTACCGTTCACACGATCTGAAGGCCGCAGACTTCTTCGTTCCGATGATCTGTGGAGTCATTCCTCAGTGTATCCGTTCCAATCTTTACCTGCAAAGGCAGAGTGACTATCCTTGGTACAATGGATGATACAAAAAGCCGCCGTGCCATCGTCATCGGAGCGTCTTATGCCGGACTCGTTGCGGCACTGGCACTCAAATGCCAGAACTGGAATGTTCGGGTGATTGAAAAATCGACTACCCCCTCCCGCAGTGGCGGCGGCCTGGTCGTGCAGCGACGGATGCAGGAATATCTGGAACAGCACGGCCTTGCCTTTCCCGGAATATCCGGCGTACCCGCCCGGACCCGACGGTTGTATCGACACGACGGTCCGGTTGTGGAAATGCCGGAGCTGGCCACTGTTTATACCTCCTGGGACGTGCTGCTGCGAGAACTGGAAGGGGTTATCGGGGCGGACCGGATCGAACGGGGAGTTGCCATGACGGACATCCCCGATTGGGGCGCTTCGGGAATGGTAAAACTCAGTGACGGAACAACCGACCGCGGTGATGTGATCGTCGCAGCCGATGGGATCGGGTCCCTGTCGCGTCGTCTTTTGCTTCCCGGAGTCGCGCCTTCTTACGCCGGATACTTCGCGTGGCGGGGAATGGTCCCGGAACACGAGTTGTCTACGGAAACGGTAGAACTCTTTGCCGACACGCTTAGCACCTGGCAAGGTAAAGAAACCAGTATACTCCTGTACGAAGTTCCCGGTGCGAACGGTTCTGTTGAACCCGGTGAACGGCGGATCAACTGGGTCTGGTATGAAAACATGCCGACCGGGCCCCGCCTGTCGGAGCTGATGACGGATTCTGCCGGATTTGAACACCATACGACCGTGGGTCGCAAACTCATGACGTCGGATACGCAGGCGTACATGGAGAAACGCGCCCGGCAGGAGCTCTCTCCCCAATTCCAGGAAGTGGTGCTGTCCACACCCGAACCGTTCGTCCAGAAAATTGAGGATTTAACTGTACCGCGTCTTGTCTTTGGGAAAACAGTGCTGATTGGAGACGCTGCCAGCCTGACACGGCCTCACATCGGCTCAGGGACGGCCAAAGCGGTAGATGACGCCATATACCTTGCAACTGCCTTGAGCAAACCGTGCAATGAAGAGCTCAACTGCCTCGCCGCGTGGGAACAGACCCGCCTCTACGACCATCACGGTTTGGCGGATTACGCGAAAGCGGTAGCCCGTCGGCTCGGCTTCGGGTCATAAGGACGATCACCATGTTCGTTGTTGACCTCCCATTCTAACACTCCTATATTTGAAATGGAGGATGCGCCTGTGTCAAAAACAACCTGGAAAGAAGTAGCCCGTTCTGAAGAAATAAATGAAGGTAAACCGTATGTCCTGGACCTCAGTGACGAGGAACAGGTACTCGTCTTTCGACACCAGGGTGCACTCTCGGCGTGCGGAAATTCCTGTACACACTACGGTGCGCCCCTTTCCGACGGTACCTTCACGGGAACCACCGTTACCTGTCCATTTCACAACGCCCGATTTAACGTGACCAGTGGTGTGATGCTGCAGCCGCCGGCTCTTGATGATCTTCCCGTCTACGATATCAAGGAAGAAAATGGCCGTGTATACCTCGGGCCGGTACAACCGGCAAACATTACCCTTGCACCAGGCAATGACCCACGGACATTTGTCGTAGTTGGCGGTGGCGCCGCCGGCCAAGCCGCGGTAGAGACCCTTCGTCGTGATGGATTCGTCGGGCGGATAGTCATGTTTACCGCTGAAAAAGAGCATCCCTATGACAGAACACTGCTTTCGAAGCTGTTCCTTTCAGGAGAAAAAGAAGAGGAAGA
>JBAYPC010000290.1:0-4258 GCA_041677905.1 Alkalispirochaeta sp.
AGCCCACCGCGTTCCGGCTCGGTGTACCTTACACAAGCCATCCCATGTTTGGACATGACATCATCTACTGCCACCCCATGAACCAGGGCGCCGCTATCGGCCGTACCGCCGAACGGGACTTCCTCACCTTTGCCGAGGCGATCAGCCGGATTGACGGCGGTGTGTACCTGTCGGTCGGTTCAGCGGTGATGTCGCCGATGATATTTGAAAAATCGCTCTCTATGGCCCAGAATCTGGCGCTCCAGGAAGGCCGGTCTATCGAGAACCACAGCATCTTTGTCGTTGACCTCGCTAAGGTGAACTGGGACTGGCGATCGAAGGGAGAACCGCCGGAAGATGATCCGGCTTACTACATGAGATTCTTAAAGTCATTCAGCCGAATGGGGGGTACAATGGAGTACATCGCCATGGACAACCGGCACTTCTTTCTACGTTTGATAGAAAAACTGGCGGCCCGGCCGGCGCCGAACAAGGAAGGTAATTGATGGAGACTGCACCACGGCAGAACGAGATACAAATACAGAACAAAGCACAAGAGTGGAAGTCCGAGCTGGACCACCACATCCACCAGGAGTTACTTCCGTTCTGGATATCCCGGGCGGAGGACACCGTCAACGGCGGCTTTATCACCCATTTTGATTCGTCAGGTAAAGACACCGGTGAAGACGAAAAGTCACTGATCTCCCAGGCTCGGTCGGTATTCTCCTTTTCAATGGCCGCACGCTACGGTGTTCAGCCGGCCCGAACACTGGCTATGGCCCGGCAGGGTGTGCGGTTTCTCATCGACAAGATGTGGGACCAGGCCCACGGCGGGTTTTACTGGACCGTACGGCGTGACGGGACCCCGGTCATCACCCGGAAGATCCTCTACGGTCTGAGCTTTGCCATATACGGTCTCTCGGAGTACTACCGCGCCAGTGGCGATGAAGAGGCCCTCTCCTACGCCGAGCGCGTCTTTGATCTGATTCACCTCCACGCTGTGGATGTGGAGTACGGTGGGTACTTCGAGATGTTTGAAACGGACTGGACCCTCTCCGGTCCCGGCGCTGCAGGGGGTGATCGAAAAACACTGGACGCCCACATGCACCTCATGGAGGCGTATACCAACCTCCTCCGCTGTACCGGAAAAGACGTTCACCGCCGTCGGCTGAAAGAAGTCATCGGTATTCTGGACCGTCACATGTTCCGACAGGACACCGGAACGGGACTTCCCCAGTTTACCCGAGACTGGACGGTAGCGCCGCAGATCAAGTTTGACATCGTCTGGGGATGGGACCGTTTTTCCGAAAGCGGTGAAAAGAGCAATCCTCTGGACAACACGTCCTACGGCCACAACGTTGAGTTTGCCTGGCTGCTCCTTGACGCGCTGGACGCCCTGGACGACGATCTCCATCGGTATGATCCCCGATTCGACACAGCTATGACCACGCCCTGACCCATGGGATCGACCGGGAGTACGGTGGTGTCTTTGTGGAGGGGAGCCATAAAGGGCCTGCCACGGACCGGGAGAAGGAGTTCTGGCAGCAGGCGGAACTAATGAACGGCCTTCTGGCGGCGTACCTGCACTGGGGTGAAGACCGATTTCTCGAGTCGTATGAGACGGTCCATAGATTCGTGTTTGACAAGATGATCAACCACGAAGTCGGCGAATGGTGGCCCTTGATGTCACAGGAGGGCCAGCCCATCTGGACACATATGAGTCATTCCTGGAAGGTCAACTACCACACCATCCGAGCCGCCCTGCGCAGCCATGATTGGCTGAAAGTAATTACCGGAGAAAACACAACAGCGTTGCTGTTGAAATAGACCCAATAAAAGGAGTGTGCTATGCGTACAACTACCCGTTTCGTAGGCGTTCTTACCCTGATTCTTCTGTTGAGCGCCACAATGCTATATGCAGGTGGTTCCAAGGAACAGGAAAAGGCGTCAAATGAGCTGGAGATTTTCAGCTGGTGGACCGCCGGAGGTGAGGCCGAGGGGCTGCAAGCCTTGATTGATCTCTACTCTGAGAAGTACCCCGACGTAGAGGTGATAAATGCCACCGTTGCAGGCGGCGCCGGTACCAATGCAAAAGCGGTTCTGGCAACCCGGATGCAGGGCGGAAATCCTCCAGACAGCTTTCAGGTCCATGCCGGCCGTGAGCTGATAGACACTTGGGTCGTCTCTGATTTTATGGAGCCGGTCACTTTTGTCCTGAAAGACAACGGCTGGATGGATGCCTTTCCGAAAGAGGTGATCGATATCATCTCCTACGAAGGCGAAGTCTACAGTATCCCCGTCAATGTCCACCGCTCCAATGTGATGTGGTACAACATCGAAATTTTCGAAAAGAACGGTCTTAAACCACCCGTTACGGTAGGCGACTTCTTTGAGGTTGCCGAAGCTCTGAAAGCGGCCGGGGTAACGCCTCTTGCCCTTGGCGACACCAACGTCTGGCCGGCCACCCATCTCATGGCAAGTGCCCTTGTGGCAGGCCTGGGTCCGGAAGGATACAAAGGTCTGTGGACCGGAGAAACCCGCTGGGACAGTAAGGAAACCCGAACAGCCCTGGCCCGTTTTGCCGACATGCTTGAATACGTTAACGACGACCACTCGGCGTTAACGAACATCGATGCGGCCGGTTACGTTGCTGACGGTAAAGCCGCGATGACCGTTATGGGCGACTGGGTTCACGGGTACTATCTCTCCCGAGGGTTGAAGCCCAACGTGGACTACGGATACGCCCCGACCCCCGGAACCAACGGTGTGTTCATCATGCTCTCCGACTCCTTTGGACTGCCCAAAGGTGTGCCCCATCCGGAAAACGTAAAGCGGTGGCTTGAAGTTCTGGCGTCTGTCGAGGGACAGGACGCGTTCAATCCGATCAAGGGATCGATTCCCGCACGAACGGACACCGACCGCAGTCTCTACGACGTGTACCTGCTGTCTGCGATGAAAGACTTCGAGAGTAATGCAATTGTACCGAGCCTGGCTCACGGTTCTGCAGCGTCGGAAAGCTGGCTAACCGCTATAAACGACATCGTAAACGTCTTTGTGACGGAACGGGATGTTGATGCTACAGTACGACAGTTCCAGCGGGCCGCGGACGAAGAACTCAAATAGAAGCTGTGATCAAACTGTGGACGAACGCGCACTGACGCGCGTTCGTCCACGCTCCGGCAATCCCCGGGAGAGTACATGACACGGACAAAAAAAGACTTACGCAAGGCGTTTCTGCTTGTATTGCCATCCCTCCTTCTGATGGCGTTTTTCGTGTACGGTTTTATCGGTTGGTCGCTGCGGACCTCTTTAAGTGCGTGGAGGGGTATTCGTCCCGACTACACATTTGTAGGGCTTCGTAACTATGTGAACCTCTTTCTGTCCGACCGGTTTATCAACGACCTCTGGAATACCTTTTACTTCACCATCTTTTTTATCGTTGTAACGGTCGTTCTCGGATTTATTCTCGCTTTTCTGATTAACAGGAACGTCCGTGGCGAATCGGTGTTCCGAACAATTTATCTCTTTCCCATGGCGTTGTCGTTTATCGTTACCGGTGTAATCTGGCGCTGGCTTCTCAACCCGACGTACGGGATAAACACGTTTCTCGGTTTGATCTCCGAAAAACTCGGGGCCTTTGGTTGGTATACCGTACCGACGCAGACCCTCGGTTTTCATCCGGCCCTTATCGCGCTGATACTCGCCGCATCCTGGCAGTTTACCGGGTACACCATGGCCATGTACCTTGCCGGTCTGCGCGGTATAGGTGAGGAGCTGATAGAATCTGCCCGCATGGACGGTGCCCGGGAAACGACGATTATTCGCAAAATTATTCTGCCCCTGTTACGGCCGATCACCCTGTCGGCGGTGATCGTTCTCGGCCATATCTCTCTGAAGATATTTGACCTTGTCTATGCGATGTCCGGAAGCGGACCGGCCTTTGCAACGGACTTTCCCGGTATTTTCATGTTTGAAACGACGTTCCGGGGTAATCGTTACGCCCAGGGTGCGGCAATATCCATGATCATGCTGCTGATGGTTGCCATTGTGGTAGTTCCCTATCTGGTCAGTACGTTCAGAGAGGAGACCAAGTAGATGGCTGATTACACGTCGAGAGACATAACACTTTCTGTGAGTTGGAAGCGGATTTTACTCTATACCGTACTCGTCATCTTTGCCCTTTACTTCCTTCTTCCGGTATACATGGTGATTATCACTGGGCTCAAACCGTTTTCAGAGGTAAGCATATCCCGGATGTGGACGCTCCCGGTAAAACCGA
>JBAYPC010000291.1:0-4252 GCA_041677905.1 Alkalispirochaeta sp.
GAAAATACAAGAGTTCTGCCCGTATCTCCCCGGCGATGCAGGGTGTGGGCCGCCATCGGTCGCAGGTTGAAGGTGCTCCAGTAGAGAGAATTCTCCATCTGTACCTTGATCCGATACGCCCCTGCGGGAAGAAAATACCGTCTGCTGCTGAAAGAGAGGACCTCACCATCGCCGCCGCTTCGCTCCTTCAGGCGAAATCGGAGAGGTGCCATCTCCAGTTCCGTGCCATCATCACCGGTATCGGAGAATAGCCACGCCCGGAGGTAGTAATCCTCCGGCATTTTGTACCCCCCGTCGACACGGAGCTCCACCTTCAGCTCGCCGTGGTCGTCCGCCAGAAAAAGGCGCTGATACCACCCGGAGAAATAACCCGCTGCAAAGACTGCGGCGGCAAAACAAACGGTCCAGAACAACACGGCAGCGGTTCGGCTTACGGTGGAGCGCCGGACGGTCGCCACCGGTTCCACCTGTTTGCCGACAACGGCACCCTGCAGCTGCTCCCGCAGCGCCTTTTTCGGCCGCTTCCTGAAGTAGCGGTTCAACAGGCGGATAATCGGCTCCATATCCTGATAACGCCGTTTCCGCTTCGGGTGCATCGTTTTTTTGATCAGTTTTCGTACAGTGCGGTTTACCTTCGGGTTCAACTTTCCGGGAGCGGGGTGCTTTCCCTTGCTGATCGCCGCAATCAGATCGGCGGAAAAACCTCCGGGGTAGGGTTTTTTCCCGGTAACACTTTCGAAGAGCATCACCCCAAGAGAATAGACGTCGGCCCGTTTGTCGACATTCCTGCTGTTTTCAAACTGTTCCGGCGCCATATAGGACGGGGAGCCAAGGGTCATACCCTCCAGGGTGAGCCCCTCTTCACCGTCTTCTTTCGACGAGGCGATACCGAAATCCACCAGTTTTACGTCACCGTCTCTGGAAAGAAGGATATTTGCCGGTTTTATGTCCCGGTGAATCACCTGCCGGTTGTGGGTGTAGGCGAGCGCCTTGGCCACCTGATAACAGATGTACAGGGCCATGTCATTCGGCAGGTAGCGCTCCCTGCGAATCAACTCTTCCAGGGAAAGTCCGTCGATGTACTCCAGTACGATGTAGTGGGACCGGCCTTCTTTGAAATGGTCGTAGACATCCACAATGTTGTCGTTCCGAAATCCCATGAGGATTCTCGCCTCACGCCTGAACCGGGCGGCGAAATCGGGGTTTCCCCGTAAGGTAAGCTTCTTGAGAATGACGTGGCGCTCCAACGTCGGATGCATCCCCTTGTAGACCGCCCCCATTCCCCCGGTCGCCAGAAGTTCGACAATTTTGTACTTTCCAATGCTCTCGGGAACCCGGCTCATAGCTCACCTTCGACGTTTTCGCCGGCAGGCGCGTCGGCAGGCGCGTCGGCAGGCGCGTCCGCAGCCGCGTCGGTCGGCACTTCAGTCGGTTCTTCGGTCGCCGCCTCGGTACGCCCTTCGGCATGCCCGGGATGTACCGCTGAAAACCTGAGGGGTTCCAGCACATCCATCACCCCGGCCAATTCGGGAATCTCAACGATATCGTGCTCAAGGTCTATCGGCTCCCCCGGCTCAAGAACGGCGATATTCCACGCCTCCGAGTTGTGCAGCTGGACGTAGCGGCCATCCGCCCGCAGGGCGTACCTGCCGGGAATAACCCGGTGACCGCCAAAATAGTAGGCGTCATCCGGGTACCGGCAGAACTCGGAGATCATCTCCGCCACACTTCCCTCCTCCGCACCGTCGTTGGGCGTCCAGGTAAGACCTAGAACAACGTCGGGCCGGGACCGATACCGGATCACCTCTTCCCGGCTATAGGGACGCTCCGGTTCCGCGTGAGAGACCATAAAGCCCGCCGCCGCCGCAACCAGGGGCAGCTCCCGTTCAAACTCGGCGTAATGGTTCAGAAAGTCATCACCGTAGAACTTCTGCAGATAGGCCCGAACCATCTCTCCCTCATAGACAAATTTCCGAAAAGCGTGGTTACCGTTCCCCTCCTCATTGAGGATATTCTCATGGTTCCCTTTCAGGAAATGAAACCGGTCGGGGAAGGTCAGCTTCAGATTCATCACCAGCTCCATCAGACCAAGACCCTCTCTCATCTCCTCGTCCATCGCCTTGTGGTGGGCAAAACCGCCGATAAACTCCTTCAAAGCACGCTGCCACCGCCGGTAACCCCGGGATTCGGAGTGGAGACCGTCTCCAACGCAGACAATCTGGGCCGCCCCCTCACCAAGCAGCTCGAACACGGGTCTGCCGCGGACAGACCAGGCAAGAACGTGCAGAAGAAAGGGAATCCGCCCGTGAAGGTCGGGAACGACAATTGTCGTGCGCTCCGGCAGACGTATCAGCCCTCCCGGGCGATCGTATTCATCCCTCGGCCGGTACAGCTGATCCTCATTTCGAAGCACCTGAACGGTCCGGTCAATCAGGTTCATATACCCCTCCCTTTCGGGAAGGGTTGTGCGATCGGCAATGGAACGTATCGAAACCATCGGTTATTCGATTATCGTCTTGTTTACGTCGACAAAGCTCTCAGTCAGTACCCTGGTCATTTCGGACAGGAGTTCTTCCTGCTCTTCGTCCTCCATCTCCTCAACGATCACGGCGATCTTGAAAATCGGGGAGCTCTTTTCTATAGGTCCATTGGAAAACGAGGCGATAGAGTCGATCTCGACATCACCCGAAAGCGACGTGGACTCAGCTTCTGCCGAGTCAGGTACGTCGTTCCGCATACCGATACTCTGGTACTCTACCCGTCGTCCCTCTTCCCCCATGGGCCCGATAGTCAAGAGACTACCCGAATAGGTCATCAGTAACGCCCCGTACTCTTCATCGGCAGAAAGCTGATCGGTCAACTCCATTCCCTTCTGATCAACCTGGGCGTCAAAAGCCGCCATCTTCTCCAGCCACCCCTCTTCGAGTTTCGCCAGTGACTCCTCATCCGGCGGCAACCCCGCCGACTTTACCAGTTGTTTCAGATGCTTCCTCACCGGATCGGTAATCGTGTTTCTCTCTTCCGTCATCAAATTCTCCTCCGTACCTTTAAGGTACTCATGAACTTAATGCTCTCGGCGCCTGATTACCAGATTTTTCCGTCGACTATCGCGTAAAAGTAACGGCTTCTGAATTTTCTTGAATCAGCTGATTTTGCCCGTCTGAGACGCTACATTAACCATATGAACGAAGAGCAATCACCAAATAGAAAAGACCGGAACCTCCCGCCGGAAATTGAAGACCACCTGTTAAAACTGATGAAGAGCCTGGATCTACCTGTTACCGAAGAGAGCTTTCGCCGGTTTCACGACGCCTGGCTGGAAAAGGAGCGGTTGTTCGCCGGCCAGACCAAGGCACTGGACATGGAGTCTCCCGACTCCCTGGAAGAAGGAGACCCCCGGGGCTGTATACTTCTTACCAACTCAGGTTCCCTGCTCTCCCTCTCGCCGGAGTCATCCTCAGGGCGGTGGATGGAATACGCCAGTATTCCAATCCGTTCCGATGTTCCCGATATTCTCAAAGGACAGGACGTCGCCCTCCAGACCGCACTGGTCGTCGGCTCACCGGCAGTTCTTACACACGCTCC
Source organism: Alkalispirochaeta sp. (assembly GCA_041677905.1). Classification (GTDB taxonomy): domain Bacteria; phylum Spirochaetota; class Spirochaetia; order DSM-27196; family Alkalispirochaetaceae; genus Alkalispirochaeta. Next base: position 3,586 of record JBAYPC010000291.1, read on the forward strand.
CCTTAAACAGACATCGCCCCTTTACCGGATCGCCGTCTGCGCTGCAGGAACACCACCGGCCGAACAGGAGAAACGGATAAGGGAAGGGACAATTTTTCTGACCAACGGTTTTGCAAAGATCAACAAGACGGTTGTCGCCGCGGCTCCCGGCTCTATCGACCACTTCACAAAACAGTCGATGATTGCCTACGTGGCCGAGCGTAACGATCTTACCCAGAAACAGACCCGCTCGGTCATTGACGATTACTTCACCACCGTTGAAAGCGGCGTTCGTCTGGGAGAAAAAGTGCCACTCGGCGGCCTCGGCAAGGTCAGCTACAAGATTCGCCCGCCTCAAAAAGCGCGGGTCATAACCAATCCGGCCACCGGTGAAGAGATTACCGTTCCTGCCAAACCGCGCACCGCCGCTGTCAAATTCACCGCGTCCAGCAGCCTGAAAGCGCTCGTTTCCGCGATCCCTGTAGATACAGATCCCGTGGAGACAGAAGACGGCGATAACTCGATCTGATTGGGTCAGTCTTCTTTTTTATTTATGTTGAACCGGTCGGTTCTGCGGTGCCCGCGGCGTTCAGGGGGGTGTTGTACCGGATCGGTGGGCGGGAGAGCAGAAACTGTATAGGGGGGCCGGTCCGTTCCTCGGACTTCGTCCTGCGGTACGGACCTTGCA
>JBAYPC010000292.1:0-4233 GCA_041677905.1 Alkalispirochaeta sp.
AGGAGAAGTCAAGGTCTGGGCCGACGGAGGAGCTCATATCCGGGTGGATATCCCCGCTCCCGACGATGCACCTGAGACTACCTGACCCCATCGGCGCGTAAGGGTTCAGATGCAGGGAACGATGCAGCTGCGGACAACCACGCTCCCGGAGGTGCTCCGGTCTGTTTGCGAAAGACCCTGTAGAAGTGGGTGATATCGTCAAATCCGGCGGCAAAGGCGGCTCCCGCTATGGAGAGCTCTTCATCAAGCATGAGCTGCTGAGCTGTGTTAATCCGGTGGCGCTGCAGTGAGGTGATAAACGTCTCGCCGGTAGCCGACCGCCACAGTTCGGAAAAACGGCGGCGGGAGAGGTGGACTTCCCCGGCGGCCCGGTCAAGGGTCCACGCCTCGTGGGCGTGGCCAGGGAGCATCCGGGCGAGGGCGTGAACCCGCTCCCGGGCGTCGGGAAAACGAGGTCGCCGGGCGAGCCGTTTCAATTCCAGCAGGAATCTGCTGAAGGCACTTTCCAGTTCCAGCCTGCCTGAGGCCGAGCAGTCATGCGGGGCCGGACGACTCAGGGCAATCAGCTCACGCCACGACGGGTCCCGAAGGTGGAGAGGAGCGGACCGGATAGGGGCGGGCAGTCCGGTGGTTCCGACAATCTGCTGCCAGACCTCCCTGCGCCCCGGTACGGTATCCAGAGCGTGATCGGTACAGGCAATAAGAACGAGTGTGGATGCCCGGGTATCTTTTATGAAGTGGCCAAGCCCCGCCGGTACTACCAGATAGTCACCCGGTTGCAAGTGGCGTTCCTCGGATTTGGCCTCCGGAGTACCGGTAGTTCCGAGTGTATCGATGGCCGGGCGATTCAGTCGGACCACAACGGTTCCCCGCAGCAGCAGAAATACCTCGTGGAAGCTGTGGTACTGGATGTCCATTCTGAAGTCGGCGTCGTGGCGGCTTTCCAGCGCCAGAATCCCCGATGGGGGAAGAACGATCGTCCGGGGTTGTTGTGAAATCACGACCCACCTATTATCTCACCGTTTGCCCGATATGCAAATTCGGAGTCTCTCAATCGTCCAAGCGAGTTCCGATTCGGGAGTGTACAATGATGTTATGAGTCAAAAGAGTACATCAGATAAACCCGCAACCACATCCATGCCCACGGTCGCTCCTCATGGCGCTGTCATTGTAACCGGCGCCAGCCGCGGACTTGGACGGGGCATCGCCCTGGCCCTCGCCGAGGCAGGGTACAACGTCGTCGTAAACTACCAGCGCAACGCCGCCGCCGCCGAAGAGACCCTTGCGCTCTGCCGGAATATCGCGTTCGACAGAACAGCCGGCACCAAAACGGCCGATAACAAAACGGCGCAACCGCGGTTCCTCGCTGTCCAGGCCGACGTGTCGGCAACCGAAGACCGGCGCCGCCTGGTGGACACCACCATTAGCGAGTTCGGCGGCGTTCACTCCCTTGTCAGCAACGCCGGCATCGCACCTCGCGTTCGAAAAGACATTATAGAGGCCACCGAAGAGTCCTTTGAAGAACTGATGAAAGTAAACCTGCAGGGCCCCTACTTTCTGGCCCAGCTGGTGGCGCAGCACTGGCTGGCCTATCCCGGCAGTCCAGGCAGTCCTGCCGACGAAGCCGCGGAAGGCAGCACCGCCGCTCCGTTCACCCCTTCCGGCCCGGCCCGACACCACATCGTCTTCGTCACGTCCATCAGCGTCGAAACCGTCAGCATCAACCGGGGCGAGTACTGCATCTCAAAAGCAGGACTGGCCATGGCCGCCAAACTCTGGGCTACCCGGCTTGCACCCCACGGCATACCCGTCTATGAACTGCGCCCGGGTATCATGGAAACCGACATGACCGCCGGGGCAAAAGAAAAGTACGACACCCTCATTGCCGAGGGACTGGTCCCGCAAAAGCGGTGGGGACAGCCCGAAGACATCGGCCGGGCCGTCCGCAGCCTCGTCCAGGGTGATTTCAGCTTTTCCACCGGAGCCGTCATCTACGCCGACGGCGGATTCAACATATCCCGACTGTAACACAGAAAATTCAAACACAGGAGCACAGACCATGATCGATATTAAGAACGCACCAACCTTGAAAGAGACGGCCGCCCGCCTTCCCGGTGTCTGGAAAGCAGGCCTCAGGGCAACCCGTCTGCTAAAAGATTCCTGGACCCCCGAACGGGGCACCCCGGTCTACACCGAAAACGGCCGATACACCACCCGGGGCTGGACCGAGTGGACCCAGGGCTTCCAGTTTGGAAACCCCCTCTATCTCTATGAAGCCACCGGCGAAAAAGACATGCTGGACCACGGCAAAACCGCCACAGTAAACCACATGGCAAACCACCTCACCCACATCGGCGTACACGACCACGGCTTCAACAACGTCAGCACCTACGGAAACCTCCTGCGCATGATGGCCGAAGGGCGCATCCCGGAAAACCAGTGGGAAGCGGAGTTCTACCGCCTGGCCCTGAAAGTGACCGGTGCCGTACAAGCCGCCCGGTGGACCGACACCAAAGACGGCCTGGGCTACGTCCACACCTTCAACGGCCCCCACTCCCTCTTTTCCGACACAATGCGTACCATGCGGGCTATGGCCGTTTCCCACCAGCTGGGACACGTTCTCATGGGCGAACAGGACCTGCCCATCTCCCTGTTGTCACGCCTGGTGGCCCACGCCGAGTCCACCTCCCGGTACAACGTCTACTTCGGCACCGGCCGGGACAGCTACGACATCCGGGGCCGCACCGTCCACGAGTCCATATTCAACGTCACCAACGGCGCCTACCGCTGCCCCAGCACCCAGCAGGGTTACACCCCCTTTTCCACCTGGACCAGGGGCCTGGCGTGGATCGCCGCGGGGTATCCAGAACAGCTTGAGTGGCTTGCCACCCTGGATGACGCCGAATTTGAAGGTATATCGAACGCCGGCGTTGAGGTGGAGCAGGTAGCCCCCGGTGCGGGGTCGGCAAAAGCCATACGTCAGGCCATAGAGGCGCGCTGGCTTCAGACCGCCTGCGCTGTGGCCGACTTCTACCTGGAGTACACCCCCACCGACGGCATCCCCTACTGGGACACCGGTGCTCCCCAACTGTACAAACTGGGAGACTACCTCGACCGACCTGCCGACCCCTACAACGACTACGAGCCGGTAGACAGCTCTGCGGCGGCCATAACCGCCCAGGGACTGTGGCGCCTCTCGGGCTACCTTACCGCCCACGCCGAGACCCTCTCCCGGCGGGACCTGGACCTGGACGGAAAGGGCCCGCGGCGGCACACCTCCGGGGACATCACCGCCCGGGCCGACCGCTACCGTGCCGCCGCGCTCAAGACGGCTCACACCCTCTTCGGTGAGCCCTACCTCAGCACCGCCAGTCACCACGAGGGAATCCTCCTCCACTCCATCTACCACCAGCCCAACGGCTGGGACTACGTCCACAAAGGCCAGAAAATCGCCAATGGGGAAAGCTGCATGTGGGGCGACTACCACCTCCTGGAACTGGCAGTCCTCCTCCAGCGAGAAGCCGACGGCAAAGGCGCCCACCGCTTTTTCGACATCAACACTCTTGTTGATACCCCGGAGAAGAGCCGATGAGCGTCACATCAGGAGACCGGCGGCCCGGCCCGGTCTCCGACCTCCGCCGGTTTGCCCCCCACACCGTCACCACCAAACCCTGGCAGTTAGAAAAAGCCATCGACGAGTACGCCCGGGCCGGCTTCGGCGGCATGTCCATCTGGCGGGACGCCATGGACGGCCGAAACCCCGCCACCGTCCGGAAACAACTTACTCAAGCCGGACTCACCGGCGTCAGCCTCGTCAGAGGCGGCTTCTTTGCCCAGACCGACCCCACAGCCCGAGCCGCCGCCATGGAAGACAACCGCCGCTGTATCGGGGAAGCCCACGAACTGGGCCTCCCCCTGATCGTCCTCGTCTGCGGGGCCGACCCCACAATTCCCCTTGAGGAAAGCCGCGCCATCATCACCGACTCCCTGGCCCAACTGGCACCGGAAGCGGCCGCGGCGGGGGTTCAGCTCGGCATCGAGCCCCTCCACCCCATGTACGCCGATACCCGCAGCGCCGTGAACACCCTCAGCCAGGCCGTCCGAATGGCCAAAGCAGCCAACGCCGCCGCGGCCTCCCCTGCCACGCCGCGGGCCACGCCCCCCTCCCCGCCCAGCGCCCCCCCGCCACCCCCCCCCCCCCCCGGGGAACCCCCCCCCCCCGCCCCCCCCCGG
>JBAYPC010000293.1:0-4195 GCA_041677905.1 Alkalispirochaeta sp.
ACAAGCACTAAAAAAGGGCCCCGACATGGGGCCCCGTTAGTGGTTGTCGACCGTGTCTATCGGCCGTCCTCAGAGTAGAGGAAGTTAAAGTACTGCATGTCCGTACTCAACGTCTTGTTAAATTCCGGCATGGTCTTGCGATAGGATTCAACGGCCCGCCAGAATGCGAAGAAGTCGGGGTCCCGGCCGTAGGCATCCGAGTAGATCCGAGCCGCTGCAGCATCAGCCGTACCGCGTATCGTTTCGGCCCGCTCATACGCTGCCGAGAGGATGGACCGGCGTTCATTTTCCATGGAACCGATCAGCTCCTGCTTCCGGCCCTGTCCGTAGGAACGGTACGCTTCGGCAATCCGGCTGCGCTCCGATACCATCCGGTCGTAGACACTTTCGGTCAAGTCGTCGGAGTACCTGATCTGTCGGATAATGATGTCCTGCAGGTTGATGCCGAGAGACGCTGCGGTCCCCTGGGCGCGGTTAACCATCTCTGTTGAGAGATGCTGCCGGCCTCGGGTGATTTCCTTGCGGCGCTCCACGACGCTCAGGAGATTGGCGATTTCCATCAGTCGGTCATCGGTCCTGCCGTCTTCTACATCCTCGGGCAGTACCTGCTCAGCTTCCGACGGCAGCGCCTGTTCCCGATTTATCTCGTTGATGACGTTGCTGTCCCGAACGGCCTGTTCAATTTCATTACCTGAGACGACGGTACGGACGGCACTCTCAATAACGTCGTTCAGACGGGAATAGGCCCGCTCCATGGTGGTTACGGCCTGGTAAAAAAGCGCCGGGTCTTCGATGCTCCACCGGGCGGTGGTATCAACCCAGATGAACTGGTTTTCCGAGGTGGGCATACGCCGGGGCTCCCCGTCCCAGGAGAGAAGCTTGGCAGAGTAGGTGACCACCTGATCGAGAATGGGGGTCTTGAAGTGGAGTCCCGGCTCTGTTGTGACCTGAATGATCTCTCCAAACCGGGTGATAACCACCTGTTGACCTTCGGTGACGATGTAGAAGGGACCGAGGACTATCAGAAAGACAACGATCACTACCAGTACGGTTAAAATTCCTGCTGTTTTTCTCATTGTTGTCCTCCCGTGACCGTCTCTCCGGTACGCTGCAGATTAAGCAGTGGAATGAAGTTGGAGAGGTTGCGGTCGATGAGTTCCGGTACGCCCCGTCCGGAAATGTCGGCGCCGGAGGCGTCCTGCTTGGGCAGGAAGACGTCTTCTATCATCTCGTAGTAGAGACGGGTACGCATCGTTCCGGGATCGTTCCGGTATTCGGACAGGACGTTTTCAAAACGGGACGCGTCACCTCGGGATCGGTTGACCCGTTCGGCGGCATACCCCTGTGCAATCTGTACGACCTGCTCGGCTTCACCGCGAGCCCGTGGAATTTCCCGGTTGTACTCTTCCCGGCCTTCGTTGATAAGCCGGTTCATGTCCTGGACGGCCCGGTTGACGTCTTCAAAGGCGTCCTGGACCCGACCTGCCGGGGGTACGATGTTCTGCAGCCGCACGGCGGTTACGTTGACCCCGAGTTCGTAATTCTCGAAGAGATCGTTCATCTGTTCCTGGGCGAGGATTTCGATATTGGGCCGCTCGTCACCGAGGACATCCATAATGGAGCGGTCACCGACGAGACGGTTGACGACGGACTGGGAGATATCACGAATTGTCCCGACCGGTTCGTCCACGTTGAACAGCCACTGCCGCGGTTCGGCGATGCGGTACTGGATAATCCACTCCACGTCGACGATGTTCAGGTCGCCGGTGAGCATGAGGCTCTCTTCAGGGTAGTCCCCACCGGACATTCCGATGTTTCTGGTTGGACTATTTGTCCTGAACCCGAACTGCATGTTCTGAATGGCCTGGGTAGGCACGTTGTAGCTCTGCTCAATTCCAAACGGCAATTTGAAGTGTAATCCCGGTGCGGCGGTACGATTGTACCGGCCGAACCGTACAACCACCGATTCTTCGGTCTGGTCGACGACGAAGAAGGCGGTAGTGGCAATACCGATAAGAACGAGCACAATCAATACAATGATCAGCGCCCGACGGTTCAATTTGAACGGTGGTCGTCGCTGCTGGTCGGAATCCGACATGATGCGCTCCTTGTAACTGTGTGGTGCGTAAAAGCGGCAGGCCACAGGCCATACCACGACTACTGCTACTAAAGTAGCCTTCCAGGTGCCGGGAGTCAAGAATTGCTGAGAAAGAGTGAGGTTTACAGAATGCGCCGTTTTGTGGTGGACTGTGGCCATGAATTCTGGAGGACATGAATGAAGAGAACTTTGTGGCTTATGATGGCCATGACCCTCATGGTAACCGGCGCCGTTTTTGCCGGTGGAAAAAAGGAAACCCAAGACACGAAAGCCGAAAGCCCCGGGTCGGTGGAGAGCACGACAGGCGCCGCAGTTAAAAGCGAGAAGATTTCCGTCGACGACGCGGTTGCCCGGGTGAACGGTCGGATGATCGGTCGGGCCGAGTTCGAAAAGGTAGTGGAAAGCAACATTCAGCGGTACGAAGCGCAGAGTCAACAGCAGTTTGACGAACAGCTGCGTCCCCGGTTGCAGCGACAGGTCCTGGATGGGCTTATTACCCGGGCCGTACTGGAACAGGAAGCGCAGGATGAGGCTATTACCGTTTCTGATGAGCGGGTTGCCGAAACACTTGGCCAGTTCATGGGACAGTTCCCCAATGAAAGTGCCTATCTGATGGCCTTGGAACAGGAGGGGTTTACCGAAGACGAGTTTGTGGGCGAACTGCGCCGGCAGCTGGTGATCGAGGAACTCATCCGCACGAAGGTGTACGACGGTATTACCGTGACCGACGAAGAGATGCGGACCTTTTACGCGAACAACCCGCAGTACTTTGAACAGCCGGCACAGGTTGCAGCTCGGCACATCATTCTCACTACGGAAGGTATTACCGATGAGAGTGTGCTGGCGGCAAAGCGGGCCGACCTGGAACGGATCCGGCAGGATATCCTGAACGGCGCCGATTTTGGTGAGGTTGCCCGAGAACGGAGTGAAGGCCCCACGGCGCCGAACGGCGGTGATCTTGGTTCTTTTGCCCGGGGGCAGATGGTGCCGGAGTTTGAAGCGGTGGCGTTCAGCCTTGAACCGGGTGAGCTTTCGGACATTGTGGAGACCCAGTTTGGGTACCACATTCTGGAGGTGACTAAAAAGGTGCCGGCCCGGACGGAGACCTTTGAGGAAGCCCGGGAGAATATCCGCATTTTTCTGACCGAGCAGGAACAGAACACCGCTGCTCAGGGCTACATAACCGATCTGCGGGAAGCTGCGGACGTTGTGGAGCTCATTGAAATAGACGCGCCCAACCCGGGTCAGATGTAACGTATCTGGACGGCCGTTGAGAGGGGGTGTGGCGTAATGACACACCACACCCCCGGTACGGCTCGAGTCTTTGTGTCGATTTGACACAAAACAGAACACCCCTTCCCCAATTTTTTAGGAATCTCTGGTTGTCTGTAAGTAATAAATCCTTATGATGTAACGACTTACGTGTATTGATCGATGATTGGCACGGTATTTGCTTCTATATTAGTAAACACATACAAGCCGTTTGGGCCCAAGGTGAGGATACCGAGAGGACGCCGAACGGGAAGGAGTTGCTTATGTTTCGGATGCACAGACGTGGTGGGTGGCCGTTTAACGATCTTGAGCGGCTTCAGGCACAGATCAACGACCTTTTTGAGGATGACTTGAGCTATGGAGCTACCGGGCTGTTTGACCGATCGAGTTCTCCCCGGCTGGATGTAGTGGAAACCGACGACGCACTGTTGGTTGCCTGTGATATCCCCGGGGTGGAGGCGAAGGATATTGAGCTGGATATCGTGAACAACGTGCTCAGTATTCGCGGTGAGAAACGACGCCCCGGTGGTGACGATGACAAGGGGAAGGTCAAGAACTACCGCAGGGAGACGTGGTACGGCTCGTTCCAGCGGACCCTTGCGCTGCCGGATTCGGTTGATCCCGACAAGGTGACGGCGGAAATGAAGAACGGGGTGCTCTCTGTTCAGATTGCCAAGCGGGAAGAGCGGAAGCCGAAGCGGATCGGTATCAAGGTAAAATAATCCTTAGAACAGGAGGTAATGTTATGTCGAATGAAGTTCAGACGCGAGATACAAGCAGAGATGTTGATACCAGGACCTCCGGTGAGGTTGAACGGCCTCGCCG
>JBAYPC010000294.1:0-4184 GCA_041677905.1 Alkalispirochaeta sp.
ACCAGAGCAGAGTCCACTACCAGTACTCCGTGAACAAATTCACGTCGATGGCCAATGGCAGCCACCGTCGCCGCCGCCCATTCAGCTGCTTTTTGGGAATCGAGCACAACCGCAATGACATCGGCGACAGCTGGAACATCGGTGGGACCAAATACCTTCCGGTGGAGATCGTCCGCTTCCGGTGCTACCCGTCGAACCGCCTCTGCAATGACCCGCGCAGTTTCGCGAAGGGTCGCCTCTCCGGTCATTTCCACAGGAAAGGCGGGTCTTCGCGGCTCCACAAGGCACCTGCGCATCCATTGCCGCCGGCACCGCAGCCACGTGAGAAAATCGGCGGGAGAAAACAGCATCAGGCCGACTCAAACGAACAGAGCTCAAAAGTATCGATGGCGATCTGCAGCTCTTCGTTGGTGGGTTCAACGACGATTGTGGTAGGCGAGTAGTCCCGTGAAACAACACCTTCTCGGGGACCGTTTTCCAGATTTTTCCGATCATCCATGACAATGCCCAGGTTTTCCAGGCGGTGACATATCCGTTCGCGCATCCGCGTCCCGTGTTGACCGATACCGCCGGTAAAAACCAGGATATCGACCTTTACCAGATTGGCGGCATACGAACCGATGTACTTCCGCACGCGGTGGGCGTAGACCTCAAGTGCTTCAATGGCGTTTCGATCACCCCGTTCAACCGCTTCTTCCAGATCCCGCAGATCGTTGGACAGCCCGGAAAGACCCAGAAGACCGCTTTCCTTGTTCAGCATCCGGTTCAGTTCTTCGGGGGTATAACCCCGCTCGATCAGATAGAATATGATAGACGGATCGATATCTCCGCTTCGGGTGCCCATCATAAGGCCTTCCAGCGGGGTAAAACCCATAGAGGTGTCCACAGATTTACCGTTCTGGATGGCCGTGATAGAGGCTCCATTTCCAAGGTGACAGGAGATGACGTTGGTGTTTTCCGGTGATCGTTTTATGAAGGCCATTGCCTGGTTTGCAACATACCGATGCGACGTTCCGTGAAACCCGTAGCGGCGGATCCGGTACTTGTCGTACAGCTCCCTGGGCAGTCCGTAGAGATACGCCGCCGGCGTCAGGGACTGGTGAAAAGCCGTATCAAATACGGCGACCTGGGTACAGTGGGGAAACAGATCCCGGGCTTCGACAATACCGGCCAGATTAGCCGGGTTATGCAGCGGCGCAAGTTCGATGTTCTCTTCGATCGCCTTTACCACAGCGTCGTCGATAACTACCGATTCGGCGTACTTCTCACCACCGTGAACTACGCGATGTCCCACTCCGGCCACATCGTTCAGCTCGTCAATGATGCCGTTGCGTTCATCCGTCAGAGCTTTGCTCATCATGATCAGAGCGTCTTTATGATCACCGGCGGCTCCGTCGGTTTTTAACGAACCGTTCCAACCCGACTGCTGCAGCACCGTACCTTTCTGTCCGATCCGTTCCACAATACCTCGGCCCAGGCTTTCCCGTCCGGGCATATCGTAGACTTCGTACTTGAGCGATGAGCTGCCGCTGTTTATGACAAGAATCTTGTAACCAGAATGCGGTATTCGTTTCGGCATGCCTGTTCCTTCCGTTATTAAACGATGTTATTAACGATGTTGTTAACGGCGGGCCTCTTCCCTGACGTCCCCGTCAGTCTGGATTGCACCATCGGTCTGGTCGGCGCCGTCGGTCCGATCGATGGCTTCTGCCGCTGCCAGAGCACTTAGCCCGAGGTTGTGCAGTATATCCGGGTCGGCAGGCTGAAGCCGGTGGGCCTCCAGAAAATCAGAGAAAGCGGCCCTGTACTTGCCGCGACCGTACCGGAGAAAACCACGGTTGTACCACGCTTCCACAAAGGCGGGGTCCCGGGCAATCGCCTCACCAAGGGCGTCTTCGGCCAGATCCAGGGCATCTTCAGTATTTTCGATAAATCCTTCTTCACCCATGGTCTCGTACATTGCGGCAAGGTGCAAAAAGGGTTCACCGTATTTCCGGTCCGCTTCTCCCGCCCGCTGGAGGTACTCATCGGCTGCCTCGTAATTTCCAAGACGGAACTCGACGATTCCAAGGTTGTTCAACGAAGCTGGATCATCGGGGTCTATATCGAGGGCCATGCGGTACTCTTCGCCGGCCGGTGCTAAGTCTCCTCGGTGGAAATAGGCGTTTCCTCGGTTGTAGTACAACCGGGACTCGTGAAACCCCAGTTCTTCCGCCCGGGCGAACAGCACCAACGCCTGGTCGTAGCGTGCCATCGCCAGTTGCAGGGTTCCTCTGTTATAGGCGATTTCGCCGCTGTCCGGCGCCATTTCCTGCAGTTGTTCGTAGTAAAAAAGAGCGTCCCGGTACTCTCCACGTTCTTGAGCGTCTACTGCCCGCTCCTGTAACTCGTCGAAGCGTTCCTGTCCCTCTGTGGGGATTGTAACCCCCGTACTTGTCGACTGATCAGACCCCGACTGAGCAGACGTTGACTGCGCAGACGTTGACTGCGCTGCGACCGTTGTCGTGATAAGGAGTACAAGAGATATTACGGTAATGACCGATCGGAAATGACCCATAACGGAAGTGTACTGGTTCAACCGTCGGCCCGTCTATACTTTCGATCTATCCGGTACTTTCCATCTATCCAGCTCGTCCCGGTGGAGTGGACGCCTCGATTTCAAATCCTCTATTTCAGATCATGACTTGAGTACCATGACAATGCGTTCCAGAACCTTGTTTCGGTCCAACGGTTTTACGATGTAATTCCGCGCGCCAATCATCAACGAGTTTTTCACGAGATCGTTTTTCCCAAGAGCGCTGATCATCACCACCCTGGCCTGTTTGTCAAAATCCATAATCTTCTGCAGAGCGGTCACGCCGTCCATCTTCGGCATCGTGATGTCCATCGTGACAAGATCGATCTTTGGATGGAGTTCCTTGTACTTCTCGACCCCTTCTTCCCCGTTGGAAGCCGTAGCCGCAATTTCAAATCCGGCGGAGGTCAGTATCTGCGAAAGCTGTTTGGCGACAAACATGGAATCATCAACTACGAGAACACGATAGGCCGAACCGTCCGGTTTCAACCCCTCCGGCTCTTTTTCGTTCAAACTGGGAAAGTCACCTTTAGTCTTCATCTACACGAGCTCCTTAGTCACATTGTATACCGGAACTGGAGGTAGATTGCAAGAAATCTAAAAGGACGAAAACGACGGAAACGCTTACCGGGGCTATTTTGTTTTTTACTTAGTTTTTTACTTAGTTTTTTACCTGGTTTTTTACCGGGTTTTTGCAATACAAGAGATAAGCAGGAACCGTGCCAAGTTGTCCGTAACAACTATTCAGAGCGAGTAATTGCCGTATGTCACTGCTGTGCAATGATTTAAAAAGAGGGCTTCCAGAAGCATCGCCCGTTCGGGCCGATCGTTAGGCGATACCGTTCCTATGCATTTCGAATAGGGCATCCATTTTGCATGACACGGTATTCACAATGCATAACCGTTCAGTTACAGGGAGTTACTCTTTTCGGCTTCGTCGGCTGATTGTGGATTGGGAGACACCCAGCAGTTTAGCTGCGGCAGACTGGTTGTTACCGGTTCTGATCAGCGCTTCATCGATCAGAAACTGTTCTACCTCCGGCAGCTGCGGGAACGACCCCGTCCATGAAAAACGGCTCTTCTCGCCGGGGTTGTTCTTCATTGGGGACTTCCGGGTTACCAGATGTCGCGCAAGAAACTGCTGAACCAGGCTCAACGGAACTTCGTCACCCCCGGTTCGGCTTACCGCATCGACGACGATCGCCTGCAACTCCCGGACGTTACCGGGGAATTCGTATCGATAGAGGATATCCACCACCCCTTCTCCTATTTCAGGAACCGGGCGGCCTGAAACTTTGGCCGCCTCCGTTACAAAGTGCTCCAATAAAAGTGGGATGTCCTCGGTCCGTTCCCTGAGCGCCGGAAGATGAACGAGGTGCGAAACAAGCCGGTAGTACAGATCCCTTCGGAAATCACCCTTTCGCTGCTTGTCCAGAAGATCTGAATTGGTCGCGGCGACAACTCTGGCGCGGGTCTTGACCGGTTCATCACTGCCGAGGGGGTAGTACTCATTTTCCTGAAGTAACCGGAGCAGCTTGGTCTGAGTCGCCGGTTCCATATCACCGATTTCATCAAGAAAGAGGGTGCCGTGATCGGCCCGGGAAATGAG
>JBAYPC010000295.1:0-4165 GCA_041677905.1 Alkalispirochaeta sp.
CCTCCCATCTCTTGCATCGTGTGCAGCTTGTATATATTCATCCGTGTATAAACATCACGGAGTCGAATCCAGCGAAATTGGGTGATATTCAACCCCGGAAGGCTGAAAATGTTTGGAAAAGAACTCGTAGTAGTTGAGACGCAGCGCCTGAATACCGGCCGACAGCCCTTCCAGTAAAATGATCAGAACGTTACCCAGAATTAGAATGAGGATCGCGGCAATGTTGTAACCTTCCGGTGACGCCATCTGGGCGATCTGAAAAAAGGCAATACCCAACGTCACATGGGCAATACCCAGGCCGGCGACACGCATAAAGGAAAGGGTGTTGGCCAGATATCCGGCAAATACTTCCAGTAACTCAATAACCCACTCCATGACCCACCACATTACATTTTTGCTTTCCCCTTCCAGAGGCGCTTTCAGAAAGAGCAGGGCCGAGGCGACACCGACAACTCCCAGAAGGAATGGATTTTGTGGAACCGACCGAAAACCGGTTGACGCGAAATCAGCGGCCAGAACAACCCCGGCACCGTAGATAATACCGCCCAGTACCCCGGATTTGTCAAACAAGAGGGGGAACCACCGTTTTTGACGCACCAGGTTGATCCAGTTCATAACCAGACCAATGCCGATGACGGCCACACCGAAGTAGACGGTAATGCGAAGGACGTCAAAGAGACTCTGAACCGGTCCCACTTCAACGTGACCGGCTACAACACCGTGGTAGTTGAACCAGAGCGGCGGCAGCCAGCCGAACCCGAAGTAGGAACCGAACATGACGCCCATCACTATTGACGCACCACCACACCACAAAATAAGCCGTGAGAGGGTGGGAATCGATCCGGCGAGCCCCTTCGGTAACGGCACCCCCGGTTTGATATGTACCCGGGTCCACCACAAACCAAGCAGACCGGCCAGCACCAGAACCAGACCGTGTCCGGCGTCACCAAACATGAGACCGAACATCACCAGGTAGGCAATTGCCACCGCCGGAGTAGGGTCCAGGGTGCCATAGGCAGGAATGCCGTAGTTCGTCACAAGAATCTGAAAGGGTTTCAAAAATCGCGGGTTTTCCAACCGACTTGGTGCGTTGAGACCCGCCGGCATGACAACCCGGCCCGGACGCTTCCTGGAACGCTTCCTGGAATCTTTCTCCAAACCTTCTTTGGAAACTTTGGGCCGGTGTTTCAGCTGATCCGGCTCGTACCACTCCAGGTGGATATGATTCTCAGTAGCCGCTTCAAGAGCCGCCGTAACAGCAGCACGGTCACTGGCGGGTAACCAGCCCGAAATCACCGTAGCCCGTTTTGTTTCAGAAAAACTGCCTTCGATAGAGCCCATCAGTTCCCGGACCCGCATCGAGCGCCACGCATCTTCCAGCTTTGGTTGTTCATCCGCAACCAGCGACACCACCGACTTGGCCAACTCACCCTGCTTGCCCTTGAGTTTCGCCAGAGAGGCTTCCAGCGTTTCATGAGTTTCTGCCGTCGCCTCAGCGGGAATCTCCCGAGCGGTAAAGCCGGCTGCATCGAGAAGACCGCCCAGGTCCGACTGATTTCGCTTCATCCCGACCAGAACGACAAACGCCGAGTCTTCTTCCCGGCCGACAACCGTCAGAACCGCGGGGAAGAGGGCCAGCTTCTGTTCCAGCAATTCCAGCTGATCCGTCGGCACCGTTCCGGAGCGGACAAACAGATATGTGCCACCGGCCCCCATAGTAGACAACTCCCGGGCAGCCGCGGTGTTTACTCCCGGCATGTGACGCTGCACGTCTTCCAGACGGTTGATCTGCTGCTGGATGTTTCGCTGCTGCTCCCGCACATCCTCAATGCGCCCCATGATCTTGTCGGCCACGCGGTTAACTTCATCCGGGGTAAGCTGGGTCTGCGCCGCGACGTCGTCGGGCCGAACCGGAGGGGGTACCAGACCGCCGGTGGTAAGAATCGTTTCAATTCGCTGCCGTGCGGTCGTACTGAAATCCTGGATTCCTGCAGACTGTTTGTCTGAAAGCTCCTCTGATATCTCCGGGGCAATGAGGCGCGCTACCGTACGAAGATCGACGAAGTGCACCAGACCGAGACGAAGGAGGGCCTGGGCGACCGCCTCTTCGTATTCCTGCAGAGTGACTGCCGTCAGATAGACCATCCGGCTTGTGAAGATCATAAGAACGCTCCAATATCGGCTTCCGATGCAGCGTAGTACTTCCCGTTCAATACGGTTGTTACGGTTCGTGTTTCCTGTTGTTTCAGTGCCACATAGGCAAGGGGTATTCCAATAGTAAACGGATTTCCTGCAAGGGCTCGCCGGCTCTCGACCAGTAACGCCTGCTGCAGCATCGACTCAAGAAGGGCGGCGGATCTGGTTCTGTTGTCGGCGTAGCCGTCTTCGGCCGTACCGGAAAGACCGGGCAGGCCAAATCGCGTCTGAAAGAAATCGGCCAGGTCCTGGGTGCCGCGCCCCGACTCCGTGGCAGCCGTTAATGCCGAACTGTCCAACATGTAGCCTCCAGAGAGGAGCACTGGTTTGCCGGAAGAGCCCTCCTGACCCGGTTCAACCATCCTGGTGACCCAGTTGACGTTGACCACATCAATCTCAATGCCGATCATGCGCTCCGCGACCTTCCGGTCCCGCTTTTTAAGAGATAGAACACCGTGCTGAAGCGCCTGAAAGTACCACCGGTCAAGGGCAACCTCAACCGAAAACAAAGAACCACTTTCCTTGATCGAAGGCAGCACCGACGAAAGAACCGCCCCGTAAGGAGTCGATTCAAGAACCGCCCCCAGTTCTGCCGGCGTTGACGCGTTGACGATCGATTCGACCGTGGCGCCGCCGGTAAAAGATGAACGCACAAGGTATGGGAGTTTGTCCTCCACCATGCGACCCCGAATTGCCCGTTCAAACCAGAGACGAATGGCGTTCTTGATATCGGATATTTCAAACCGACTCAACAGGATCGAGAGAAACTCGGTCACCACAGAATCGGTAAATTGGGCGGCATACCGTTTTACATCAAAAAGATCCTGTTGCTGCAGACGCTGGATTTCCAGCTCAGCCGTAAGAAGGTCACCGGTCTGTTCATACGCCGTTAACACCGACGCGAACGAAGTGTTTCGTAACAGGTGAAGCGCCTCTTCAAGCGAGTGGGCATGAACCATCCGGGTAATCGTCTCCCGAGGCAACAGCTTGGCCATACGAGCCCGTAATTTGGCGTTTAAAAATGCGTAGGTGGAGACAGCCGTGGCCATTAGACGTTACGACCCCGCCACAGCGGACTTGCCGGCTTTACCGGACCCACGTTCTTGACCGGTTCCGCGCCCGGCCCGTTCCTGTTCAGTTTCAATGATGAGGTTTGCGGCCTCTTCGGCAGTCTTTTCCAGCGTATCGGCAACCTTGTTGATAAAAGAATCAGCCTTCTCCCGCTCCGCCTCAACCGCAGAATCAAAACGGCGGTTGGTCTCTTCCTGCGCTTTTTTCAACTGTTCCCTGACAAAATCCTCGTTCTTGGCCCGGGCCTTCTGAATTCGCTCCCGCTCCTCTTCCTCAAACGCACTTTGAGCAGCCTGCGCCGACGTTTTCGCCTCAGCAACCAGGGCTTCCGCTTTTTTTTCTGCTTCCAGAACTTCAGTAATGATTTCAAGCATGGTGTGACGTAGTCCCTCCTGACGAGATACCCTATACCTAATGTACTCCCGAAGTCTCCAAGGGGACAAGGGTACCCATATCGTGGTTGCCCCATCCACTGAAATTCTCTTTTGAAAATTGAACTTGCGTTCTGCCGAGTTCCCCACACCTGCCCAGGCCGTTTACCCCCTCAAGGGGCTACGCCTCCGGTGCCGACAAAAAACGAGACCTGGAATTGGAATAGACAACCTCCGCGAATGTAATTACAATATAGTCCCAACCCATGGAGGTGCACATGGTAGTGAATATCGTTCCCATCGGAAACTCAAAGGGCATTCGCATTCCGAAAGCGATCCTTGAGCAGTGTGAAATAGAGGATCAGTTGAAATTACAGATAGACGACGGCAAGATCATTCTCGAGCCGGTGCGCAGTCATCCTCGGACAGGGTGGGATGAAGCTTTTCAGGCTATGGCTGCAAATAACGACGACAACCTGCTGGTTGAAGATGGATTGGACCTGGATTGGAACGAGTGGGAATGGTAA
>JBAYPC010000296.1:0-4140 GCA_041677905.1 Alkalispirochaeta sp.
GAAAGTCTGATTCTCGCCTGTGACGTGGGCGGAACCAACACAAGTGTGGCCCTTGTAGGGCGCATTGGCATCCGTTTTGACATTCTCCACCAGGCCAGATACCGGTCCCAGGATTTAACATCCCTTGAGGAGGCCCTCTCCCGGTATATCGCCGAAATCGCCGATAAATTCTCCGGGCACAAGCCGGATCGCATTTCCATAAGCGGTGCCGGTCCGGTCACAAACAACATCTGTCGCCTGACCAACGTCTCGTGGACTATTGACGGCAACTCGATCGGTATAGATTTCGGTATTCCAACCAGGGTGATCAACGATTTTTCGGCCATCAGTTACGGGTTGCCCCTCCTGGATGTAGATGACCCGGAGCAAATCACCCCGGTACCGGGGCCCGGCGGGTATCGGCCGGGGCAACGTGGTTCGGTGCAGGCGGTCGTTGGGGCCGGTACCGGCCTGGGTATAGGATATCTGGTGGAATCCGGTGGTAAGTACACGGCCTTCCCTTCCGAGGGTGGTCACGCGTCGTTTGCACCTTACGACGAGGTGAGCCGGGACCTCTTTGAGTATATCGGTGAGTATATCGGCGACGGTCAGGGGATTGTGCCGGGGTCGGAACTCTTTGTCTCCGGTCAGGGTATAACCTGGACCTATCGTTTTTTTTATGACAGTGGTCGTATTCCCCCGGAATCAACAGTTCACCCCGAACTCCTCGGTATTGTGGATTGGCTGCAGACGATCACACCGGGCCTCAGGGACGAGGGTGGCGGCAGCCACAACGAGATTGATATTGCCGCCGCCGTGTCACGTGCCGCAGCTGCAGGGGATGCCGCAGCGGGGGACATTATGAGGCGGTTTGTCCGGAATTACGCCCGAGTAGCGTCCGACGCAGCTCTCCATTTTCTTCCTGCCAAAGGTCTGTTTCTGGCCGGAGGCATTGCGGCCAAGAACGAACAGTGGTTTCTTCAGGAAGACCTTTTTGCCGAGTTTTTCGTACAGAACTACCGCGACCACATAGGGGCGCTGCTGAGGGATATTCCGGTGTACATAGTAAAAGACTACGCCATTTCCCTGTACGGTGCCGCCCACGGAGCCTATGCGTTGGAGGAGAGACTATTATGAAACTGGACACTGAACTTTCAAACCGAATGAAACAGCTGGGTATCGACGTCGAACGATCATCACATATCCTTGACCGGTTAAACGCCGGCGCATATGACGGTATCGAGGACGTCCACGCGTCGGGAATACCGGAAATTGACGGTGAGCGTATTCTTGATCGGACCCAACCGGTTTCTCTGACCGTTGATAACCAGACGTACCTCAACCGTCTGATGGAAATAGCTTCGGAGATCCCGGCCGGCGCATTTGGCACGGTGGACGGTGATACCCGACACCTGACACAGAGGGATCTCCGTACTTTAGGGGTACTGCTCTACCCCTACGTCTCCTACGGTGTCCTCAACGGCGGCAGCGCATCCAGCTACGGCGATCAAAAGAAAAACCAGAGCTTTGACTCAACTCTCTTTCACCTTTACAACGACGAATTCGCCGCGATCGCCCCGGAGGTGTCGGGTAAACCCAAAGGGATCACCCCCGCCTACATCAATCCCGACGGTTCTATGGGAGCGAGCTTTCTGGAACTCAAATTCCGCATGATTCTACGTGCCGAAGCGGAGTACCACCGGACCGCCCGCGAATTTGGTATCACCCCGCCCCGTTCGACATCAGGAGATATTCTGCGACCGGCTATGCCGATGGTAGAAATGACAAGCCTCTTTACCGAAGAGGCCATCCGGGAGACGTACCGCTCTTATGCCGAAAGCCCCTTTCTTGCTTCGTTTGACAGGGGCTCCGTAACAGCAGCTCTCACCACTGAATCGGCGGTTCAGCCGCTTCTGGCGGCAATGACCCATTCTTCAGAGGGAAGGCCCCGGCAGTTTTTCACCGCAGCGTACGGAAAAAGCGGAGAACCCCTGGGCATCCCCGGCGGCCACGGTCAGAATTTTCAGGTTTTACGGCCCGTTTATGAGCGAATTCACCGCGCCGGAAAACGGCTGGTGTACATCGGAAACGTTGATAACGTAGGTTTCACCATGGATCCCGTCTCGATCGCTCTGGTCCTGCTCAAAAACGCCGAGGGTGGGTTCGACTTCGCCTTCCGAACGCCGGTAGATATCAAGGGAGGCGTTCTTCTCTACGATCAGACCGGTGGGCTCAACTGTGCGGATATCGGTCCGGCCATCAGTGAAGACGCCGTTTTTGCGGCCGAGGCCGAGGGGAAACAAATACTCTTCAACTGCGCCACCGGTCTTTTCAACCTGGACTACCTCGTTCCCCGGCTGTCCGAAATTGTCGAAAATCTACCTGTCAGGATTTCAGATCAGGACAAAGATGCCGGACGGTACAGCCAGGCTGAGCAGGTAACCTGGGAGATCATCGGCATGATGGACGACATGCTGATCTTCGGAATTGACAAGTACCAGCGATTTTTGGCTGCAAAGATGCTTCTGGACATGTTCCTCACCAGCGGCCTCCGGCGGGAAGAGGCGCGGGAGGCCCAGCCGACGGTGGACAATCTCGCCGACGGACTGGCTGCAGTGCTGCGGCGTGAATACGGTGTTGTTATGGATGGTGAGCGTTGGGTGCCTGACGGTGCCTGAGGGTGCCTGAGCAAGAAAACTAATCTGTTTCCGGACCGTCCCGTTTCTGAAAATCCCGGTAGAGCAGGCTGTGTTGAATACCCCTGTTGTTCTGGTATTTCCCGCTGTTATACGCGTCGTAGTCGCCTTCAATGGTGTGGTAGAAAACCTGACATATCTCCACCCCCGCATAAATACGGATCGGCTGAACGCAGAACATCTCAAGAGTCCAGTACCCCTTGAAACCGACGTCGCCGAAACCGGCGGTTATGTGGACAAAAAGCCCTAACCTGCCGATAGAGGACCGTCCTTCCAGCATAGGGACAAAACCGTCCGTAGCCGTGTACTCCACCGTTCGACCGAGATACAGCTGCTGCGGCGTCATCAACAGTCCATCTTCGGGAATGGTGATCTCCCGGGAGGTGTTTTCCACCCGCATATCAAGCACATTCGAGTCGTATACCCGCATTTTCGAATCCAGGCGAAGGTTGTAACTGTTAGGGTTCAGCTGATTCCGAGAGAACGGTTCGATAATGATCTTTTTGCCCAGTTGGGCCTCAATGGAACGTCCGGATAGTATCATGCTGTGCTAACAAAGCCCTCAGCGACGGCGCGGGCTCATGTCTGCAAGACGTTCTACATCAGATCTTTTGGACGACGGCCTTGATTACCAGTTTTTTCACACACTGCAAAGTGACGCAGTTTACCGTTCTCAAAGACACTTTTCATTATGATCTTACCACCCCATCGGCTGGTAACACTCTGCGTGCCTTCGCGGCGAGCATTTTTGGATATCTTTCCTGCCATACTTATCCTCCTTTTATTTGAGGTTCTTTATTTCAACGTCATTTCGACGGAAACCAGTCAAGCCGGTACTATTACAGATTACCAGAGGACTGACAAGGGCGGAACTATTCGAAAAACACGATCTCTTCCGGCCGGGCTATGAACCGCCTGTCGACATCGTGCCCGAGGATGCTGGGTATTTCCGAAGAGTGTCGACCGATCAGCAACGCCAATTCACGGCTGCTGAAGGCACTTACCAGTTTTGCCACGTCGTTCACCATCACCACGTCACCGCTGTCAAAATTCCCTTCCACAGTCACCACGCCGGTAACCAGAAGACTGTTGTGCCGCTTTATCGCCTCAACCGCACCGTCATCTACGATGATCTGACCCCGGGGGGCACTGTGCAGCAGCCAACGACTTCTGTTTTTCAGGTTGCGTCGCGCCGCAAAGACCGTCCCAACCCGTTCGCCCTTTAGTATCCTTGAAAGAACATCTCCTTCCCTTCCGTGGGCCAGTACGACTCGGCACCCACCATCGGCGGCGATCTGTATCGCCTTCAACTTGGTCCGCATACCACCGGTTCCCCGCGACGACCCGGCGTGACCGGCAGATTCGACCATCTCAAGCGTAACTGCCTCTACCGAATCAAGAGGCGCGGCATCGGGATGGCGGCGGGGGTCTCGGTCATAGTAGGCATCGGTGTCGCTCAGCAGGA
>JBAYPC010000297.1:0-4137 GCA_041677905.1 Alkalispirochaeta sp.
TACCCTTTCCGGGAGGGTATCTCTCCGCGCAAGGTGGAAATCTCACGGAGGGCCTCACAGTAGTTGGTCATGTCGATCATGATCACCAGAACGTGCATGTTGCAGTCAAAGGCGAGATACTCGGCCAGGGTAAGGGCGGCCCGGGGGGTAACCTGCCGTTCAATGGACGGTTCGTCGGCAAGGGAGAGAAAGAGGGCGGTCTGGTCCTGGACGCCCGATTCCTCGAAGCTGCGGGTGAAGTACTGGGCTACATCGGCTTTGACGCCCATGGCAGCAAAGACGACGGCAAAGTCGGTGGCAGCTCCCCGGATTTTGGCTTGTCGGGCAATTTGTGCGGCAAGCTGGATGTGGGGCAGGCCGTTTCCGGAGAAAATGGGCAGTTTCTGTCCGCGGATGAGGGTGTTCATACCGTCAATGGCGGAAATACCGGTCTGGATGAAGTCCCGGGGGTACCGCCGGGCCGTGGGGTTAACCGGCAGGCCGTTGATGTCCCGGTAGTCCTGGGATGCAGGCAGGGACCCGCCGTCAATGGGGCGACCGAGTCCGTTAAACACACGTCCCAGCATTCCCTCGCTGACTCCGATGGCAAGGGGTTCGCCCCGGAAGCGTACTTTCGTGTCGGGCATGGTCAGACCGACGGTGCCTTCAAAGACCTGGGCTACTACTACGTCGGTGGAGGTTTCCAGGACCATACCCAACCGCACCTGTCCGTCGGCGGTGACGATTTCTACCAGTTCGCGGTAGCCCACCGCGTGGGTGTTGCGCAGGTAGACCAGGGGACCTTCCAGTCGGTCCACACCGACGTACTCGCGCCCGGAGCTGAGGTTGCGGCGGAGAGTTTCAGTGGTGGCCGTGGCCGCGGCGGCGCCGGTAGCGGTGGCCATCCCGGCCATCCCGGCCGTCCCGGCCGTCCCGGCCGTCCCGGCCGTCCCGGCGGTGTCTTGGTCAGGCATAGGCTTGTCAGGCATAGGTTTGTCAGGCATAGACGGACTCCAGTTTGTCGATAGACCGTTCCAGACGCGCCTGCAGACGGTCAATCTGGTCGAGTTCTTCGTTGGCGACGCCGAATTTCATGCGCGTGATTTCGGTGATAACCTTCATGCGTCGGAGTTTTACCAGCGTGACGCCGCGCTTGATCGCCTCACTGCCTCGATGGTAGTAGGTGAGGACGAGGTGCAGCATGGCCAGCTGTTTTTCCACCGTTGAATAGCGGTCTACGTCGTCAAAGGCGTTTTGCTGCAGGAATGCGTTTTTAAAGAGGGTACACACTTCGATTATAAAGCGTTGACTGTCGGGAAGTGCATCAGGCCCGACGAGCTTCACCACCTGCTGCAACCGTACTTCCCGGTTCAAGAGGTCCATAATCTCAGCACGGTCGGTCTCCCAGGCATCGCCACCGTGAGCCTGCCACCACTCGGTCAGATCGGGCAGGTATTCGGAGTAGCTGTCCAGCCAGGAGATGGCCGGGTAGTGCCGGGCGTTGGCAAGCTGCCTGTCCAGGGCCCAGAAGCCGCGGACAAAGCGTTTGGTATGCTGCGTAACCGGCTCGGAGAAGTCACCACCCGGGGGGCTTACCGCGCCGATAATGGTCACCGATCCGCGGCGACCGGAAAGAGTTTCCATACTGCCCGCCCGTTCGTAGAACTCGGCAATCCGGGTGGGCAGGTAGGCGGGAAAGCCCTCTTCTGCGGGCATCTCTTCCATCCGGCCGGAGAGCTCCCGAAGGGCTTCCGCCCAGCGACTGGTCGAGTCGGCCATAATAGCCACGTCGTAGCCTTGATCGCGGTAGTACTCGGCCAGGGTGACGCCGGTGTAGATACTCGCTTCCCGGGCGGAAACGGGCATGTTGGACGTGTTTGCGATGAGTATGGTCCGTTCCATGAGACTCAGGCCCGTCCGTTCATCCACAAGCTTGGGAAACTCGGTGAGAACGTCGGTCATTTCATTCCCCCGTTCGCCACAACCGATATAGACGATGATGTCCGCGTCGGACCATTTGGCGATTGCGTGCTGCGTCATCGTCTTGCCGGTACCGAAACCGCCGGGTATGGCGACGGTACCGCCCTTACCGATGGGAAAGAGGGTGTCGATGACGCGCTGGCCGGTGATGAGGGGCTCATCCACGGACCGGCGTTTTGCAACGGGCCGGGGGTTACGTATCGGCCACCGCTGCATGAGGGTAAGCTCCCGTTCACCCGATTTAGTCTGGACGCGCAGTACCGTCTGATCTACCGTGTAGTCGCCGGCGTCCGCCGTCCACAGGATCGTGCCGCCGACATCCGGCGGAACGGGCAGGCGGTGTTCTATTCGTTGGCTTTCCTGAACGGTACCGTAGATCTGACCCGGGGTTACCTCGTCACCTGTGGTGACAGTTGGTACAAAGGGCCAGGTCCGGGTGCGGTCGAGCCCCGGGATGTCTATACCCCGGGTGATGAAGACGCCGGTGGCCTCCCGAATATCGGTGAGGGGACGCTGAATTCCGTCGTAAATGCCTCCGATAAGACCGGGGCCGAGTTCTACACTCAAAGGCAGGTTGGTGCCGTATATCGGTTCACCCGGGCGCAGGCCGGTTGTGTCTTCATAGACCTGAATGACGGCGTGGCTGCCCTGGAGTTTAACTACTTCGCCTACCAGACGCGCTTCGCCTACGTGGACCAGCTCCATCATCATCGCGTCTGTTATACCTTCTGCGTCGATGACCGGGCCGTTAACTCGTCGAATCGTTCCGATGGTGCGGTTACTCATGTTGATCTCCCGAAAGCTGATCTCCCGAAAGCTGATCTCCCGAAAAGAGCCGCTGTGTGACCAGAGTCTGGATGTGGTGCTCAAACCGGCGCAGGCGATCGTCGATTCGGTTGCTGAACGCCTGCCGACCGTTTGCGGCGGTCACGACGACGCCTGCAGTGGAATCACCCTCCGGCAGCGGAGTGGGGTCAATCTCAAGAACGACCGAGTTGCCGGTAAGTTCCTGAACACGTTTGTAGACATCCGGCAGCAGGGAGGAAAGGAGCTTTTGATCAGCCGCTGCACAGCGAATGGTGCCCCGGGCCGACCCCTCGGCCTCGTTCACATCCAGACCCAACCCGATTACCGCCTCGACCGTCCATTCCCGCAGGAGATCGGCGTAGGCGTCGGTTCCGCGCAGGTCGACCACTCGACGCCGGATTCGCTTGGTCACTTCGCGGTTCACCCGCTCCTGAAGTTCCAGCCGAATGCGCCGCGTCTGCAGTGCACTGTTACGGTCGGCTCGGGATTTCATCGCCTCAGTCTGGCGCTGTACGCTTGCCCGCGCCTCGTCGGCCATTTCTTTCTCCCGCTGCTCCAACGCCTCCCGGCGGCGTGCAATGGATAGATCCGTATCTTCGGATATCTTCTGGGCCTCCGTGGTGGCCCGGGAGAGAATGTCCTGGATGATTTGCTGTTGGCTCATAAGTTGATTCCAATCGCCTGATTTACCAGAGTTCGCAGATCCGGTCGGTCAGGCAGAGTTCCGCGCCGGTCGGGAATTTCTACGATCAGGGGAAAGTCGGCGGTAAAGGTGTACTGGTCGACCACACTGCGAATGAGATCGGCCGTGGCTTCCGTGATAATGATGATTCCCACGTCGTCCTGCTTCAAGGCGTGTTGAAAGGCGTCACCGGCCTGTTCAGCGGTAGAGACGGTACGACCTTCCACACCGACCATAGCAAAACCGAGGACCGTGTCCTGATCGCCGATCACGTAGTACTTCACCGACTGACTCCTGCCGGGCCTCCAGACGGCCCGATTATATCCGACCCAGAATAATAAGGGCGGTGATGAAACCGAATACGACAAGACCTTCCGCCAGAGCTATGAAGATCAACGCCTGTCCGGCAACTTCCGGCTTTTCGCTGATAGCGCCCATGGCCGCAGCCCCCACATTGGAGATACCGATGCCGGCACCAATGGCGCCGAAGCCGAACGCTATCGCGGCGGCGATAAACCCGAACTTGGCCACGCCGGCCTGTTCACTGGTCATCGGGGCGCTACCGGCTTCCGTCTCCTGTGCGAAGACGCCGACCAGAGGCACGGCGCTTAACATAACCATTACCAGAAGCATAAAGGCTAACGAGCCGGCGACACGCCGTTTGAACATTGATTGTGTGTGATTCATGA